>DATKAS010000419.1:0-7175 GCA_035497855.1 Acidimicrobiales bacterium | reverse complement strand
GATCCCGGATGGATCGTCGTCCGACGCACCAGTGATCAGGCCGGGGCCGAGCGCTCGTGCGTAGTCGCGCCACCCTGGGTCCTCGACCCTGCTAGGCGGCGGCTTCGAGGTCGTGCTCGGCGGCATCGAGGTGGCACTCCTCGACGTGCGTCAAGAGCTCGACCAGATCTTCGAAGATCGACGAGCACCACGCGCAGTCGATGTACTTGGTCCCCAGGTCTGCAACTTGCGTGCTCACACAGCCTCCTCGGCTCTTGCATCGGAGTTCCCCGCGCGTCACCCCGGCAAACCTGGGTACGAGTGATCCATGACGCACTGGGGCGACACGCTTCGCGTCGGCACGGATCAAGAAGGAGGTCATCGAGATGGCGTTCATCTATCCCGAGTACCGCTATTACTACGACTGGTACGCGGCCGAGGCGCTCACGCCACATCCGCGAGCGAGCGACGGCGAGATCAAGGCTGCCGTTGTCGCGCGACTTCGCAACAACCTGTTCACGAAGGATTGCGACCTTCGAGTCGACGTGAAGCGCGGGGTGGTGATCCTCGCCGGCGTCGTCCCGAGCCGGTTGGCAAAGCGATCCGCGGGCGATGACTGCTGGGACACGCTCGGCGTCACCGACGTGAGCAACCAGCTCGCAGTCGACGACGCGCCGAGCGACGACAACGGGCCCCAGCCTGTCGCCGACGTCATGACCGCGGATGTCGTCAGGATCGACGAGGCCGAGCCCCTGCAGGCCGCAGCTGCAGCGATGCGCGACTCCGACATCGGAGCAGTGGTCGTGATGGCGAACGGAGCGATCGCGGGCATCGTGACCGATCGCGATCTCGTCGTCCGTGCCGTGGCGAAGGGCTGCGACCTCCGGTCGACTTCGGTCGGCGCCGCGTGCACCGAACCAGTTGTCACGGTCCGGCCCGACGAGTCGGTCGAGCTCGCGCTGCGGCTCATGCGAGACCACGCGGTGCGCCGCATCGTCGTCGTTGACGGCGAGCGTCCTGTGGGCATCGTGTCGCTCGGCGATGTGGCTCGTCGCCGAGACCCTGGCTCAGTGCTCGCGGAGGTCGTCTCGGCGCCTGCGGAGGTCTGACGAGTGGTACACGCGCGCCATCGGCAGCGTCTCGGCGAGCGTGCTCGCAGAGTCCATGAAGCCGAGTGACTGGATCAGCCGTGCGACGACGCCCGTCCATCCGGTCTGGTGCGACGCACCGAGCCCCGCGCCGTTGTCGCCGTGGAAGTACTCGTAGAACAAGATGAGGTCGCGCCAGTGAGGGTCCTCTTGGAACAGGCGCGCGCCCCCGTACACGGGACGTTTGCCGTCGGCATCCCGGAGGAACGTCGACACCAGCCTGCGGGAGAGCTCCTGCGCCACCTCGAACAACGTCATCTCCACGCCGGAGCCGGTCGGGCATTCGATCTTGAACGAGTCGCCGTAGTAGCGGTAGTGCTGCAACAGCGCACGGGCGACGAGCATGTTGATCGGGAACCACACGGGCCCACGCCAGTTCGAGTTGCCGCCGAACATCCCCGTGGTCGACTCGGCCGGCTCGTACTGCACTTCGTACACCAGTCCCTCGACGTCCAGCCGATACGGATGGTCGAGGTGCCAGCGAGACAGTGACCGGATGCCGTGGGGACCGAAGAACCGCTCTTCGTCCAGCACGCGAGTGAGGATGCGACGCAGCTTGTCCTCGTTGACGATCGACAGGATGCGCCGGCCGTTCACACCGGGCTTGGACGGATCCGCCACGGTGGTCAGGAGGTCTCTGTTCCGCTGCAAGTACTCACGGATGTGATCGATGAGGCGCGGATACCGCGTCAGCACCTCCTCCTCGACGATCGTCACAGCGCAGATCGGCAGCAAACCGACGAGTGATCGCACCTTCAGCCGCTCGCCTGTGCCGTCGGGGCGGCGGAGCACGTCGTAGAAGAAGCCATCCTCCTCGTCCCAGAGCTCGTCGGGATGATCGCCCAAGGGGTCGACTGCGGCCGCGATCCAGAAGAAGTGCTCGACGAACTTGAGCACGAGGTCTTCGTACGCGGGATCGGCAGCTGCGACGGCGAGCGCCAGCTCGAGCATGTTCTGGCTGAACATCGCCATCCACGCCGTGCCATCGGCCTGCTCCAGGCTGCCGCCCGTCGGGAGCTTCGAGCTCCGGTCGAACACGCCGATGTTGTCGAGGCCGAGGAACCCTCCTTCGAACACGTTCCGTCCAGATGGATCCTTCCGGTTGACCCACCACTGGAAGTTCAACATCAGACGCGTGAACGCCTCTTTGAGGAAGCCGATGTCGACCTCGGACTTCTGCACGTCGATGTTGTGGAGGAACAGCGTGGCGAACGCGTGCACCGGCGGGTTCACGTCACCGAAGTTCCACTCGTACGCCGGCATCTGCCCGCTCGGGTGTAGGTACAGCTGCGAGAGCATGATTCGCAGCTGGTCCTTCGCGAAGTCGGAGTCGACCATTGCCAGGGCGATGCAGTGGAACGCGAGGTCCCATGCTGCGTACCAGGGGTACTCCCACTTGTCGGGCATCGAGATGACGTCCTGGTTGACCATGTGGAACCAGGACTCGTTGCGAGTGCCCCGACGAGCCGGTGACCGGAGCGGATGCGCGTGGCGCTCGCGAAGCCATGTGTCGAGGTCGAAGTAGTAGGTCTGCTTCGACCAGAGCATTCCCGCCAAGGCTTGGCGCATGACCGACTTCGAATCCTCGTCGACGGTCGGAGGGGTGATCGAGTCGTAGAACTCGTCGGCCTCGGCGCGACGCATCGCGACGTAGCCGTCCGCGTCCGCGAACGGCTCCGGGAGGCTGCCGGGCGCGTGTCGCGTCAGCCGAGTCACCACGACCGCGCTGGAGCTTCCGGGCACGTCGACCACGACGCGGACGGCTGACTTCGTGCCCTGACCCGCGGGGTTGACGGTGGCCGCGCCGTGGACGATGTGGTCGTTGATGCCGTCCTTCGGGTACGGCGTCGTCGACTCGGTCGACCAGACCCGCGAGTTGTTCGTCTCGTTCTCGCAGAAGAGCAGCTCGGACCCGCGTTGCGCATAGAGGTAGAATGTGCCGAGCTCTTCGTGCTCGGCCTTGACGACCGGATACGCGCCCTGCTCGCGCGACAGCCGCGGCTTTGCCTTGTGCGTTGCCCACGACCAGGTGTTGCGGAACCAGAGGGTCGGGATCACATGCAGCGTCGCCGCGTCGGTCGAGCGGTTGTGCACCGTGATGCGCGTGATGAGATCCTCGGGCTCGACTTTGATGTGCTCGACCTCGACGTCGAAGTAGTGCCCGTCGTCGAACACGCCCGTGTCGATGAGCTCGTACTCCATGTCGTGCCGCGACCGCGACTTGTTCGTGCTCACGAGATCGTCGTACGGGAAGGCTTCATGCGGATACTTGTAGAGGTACCGCTGGTAGCTGTGGGTCGGCACGTTGTCGACGTAGAAGTAGTACTCCTTCACGTCTTCGCCGTGATTGCCCTCCGCGTTCGTGAGCCCGAACAGGCGCTCTTTGAGGATCGGGTCGCGCCCGTTCCAGAGCGCGAGCGCGAAGCAGAGCAGCTGCTTCTCGTCGCTGATGCCCGCGATGCCGTCCTCGCCCCAGTGGTACGCCCGAGACCGGGCTTGGTCATGGCTGAAATACGCCCACGCGTTGCCGTCGTCGCTGTAGTCCTCGCGGACCGTGCCCCATTGGCGCTCGCTGAGGTACGGACCCCACGCGCGCCACGCAACGCCCTCGCGCACCTCCTGCAGTCGCCGGCCTTCGCTCGTCGTCATGCGGTCAGCCTCCCATGCAGCGAAGGGGTCCTTGCCATCCCGGACGGGTGATTACGCTCTGTGGGGGCGAACGTGAGGTGAAGCGAGGGCCGTGCGGTACCGGGTCTTGGGACCCTTGCGGGTCATGGATGGCGACCGCGAGGTCACGCCGTCCGGGGACCGCCAGCGCCGGCTGCTCGCCGCGCTCGTCGCCGCACGAGGCTCCGTCGTCAGTGGCGATCGGCTCGTCGAGCTCTTGTGGGGCGATCGCCTCCCGGCTGACCACGTGGCCGCGCTCCAGACGCACGTCTTCCGCCTTCGCCGCGTGCTCCCCGAGGGCGCGATCGAGACCGCGCCGACCGGGTACCGGTTGGTCGCCGACGCCGGCGATGTCGACGCCGAGTGCTTCTCCGCCCTCGTCGCCGAGGCGATCGCGGCGAAGGCGACGAGCAGCGCCCGTGCGCTCGCGTTGCTCGACGACGCGCTGTCGCTGTGGAGGGGCGAGCCCTACGAGGAGCTCGCAGAGATGGATGCCGGCCGCATCGAGGCGGCCCGTCTCAGGGAGACCGAGGTCGTCGCACGTGAGGAGCGACTCGCGACGATGGCTTCGATCAACCCGGACCATCACGATCTCCTCGCGGAGCTCGTGGCCTTCGCCGCGCGGCATCCGCTTCGGGAGCGACCCTGCGAGCTCTTGATGGTCGCCCTGCACGAGCAGGGCCGTGCGGCGGAGGCGTCGAGGGCATACGACGACTTCCGCAGGCGGCTCGCCGACGATCTCGGTCTCGGCCCGTCCCCCGAGCTGCAGTCGTTGCACGAGCGCATCCTCTCCGGGACGCCCCGTCGAACCGGCGCGACCGAGGGGACAGCACGCGCGGGATCACCGATCCCAGCCGCGCCGAACCCGCTGCTCGGCCGGGACGAGCTCGTGGCGAAGGTGCTCGAGCGGGTCGCGCGGGCTCGGCTCGTGACGCTCATCGGTCCCGGCGGTGTCGGGAAGACGCGGGTTGCTGGAGAGGTCGCACGTCGCGTCGAGGCCACGGGCACCGTGGTGTGGTTCTGTGAGCTCGGCCCCGCGGATGCTTCGAACGTCGAGCTTTTCGTCGCCGAGGAGCTCCGCGTCGAGGCGCGCGCCGGCACTCCCTTGCGGAGGCGCATCACCGATGCACTGGCGACCGAGTCCGGCATGCTCGTGCTCGACGGGTGCGACCACGTGATCGACGCGGCATCCGCCCTCGTCGACGAGATCATGCGGCGCTGTCCAGCGGTGGCGGTGCTCGTGAGCAGCCGTGAGCGCCTTGCCGTCGACGGCGAGCACCTCGCGCCCGTCGCTCCGTTCGCGATCGCCGCCGAGCCCACCGAGCACGATCCTGCGATCCAGCTCTTCACAGCGCGGGCGAGCGCGGTCGCGCCCGACTTCGTGCTCACCGACGAGACGTTGCCCGCGATCGTCGACGTGTGCCGCCGCCTGGATGGGTTGCCGCTCGCGATCGAGCTCGCCGCTGCGCGCCTGCAGGCGATGAGCCTCGCTGAGGTGACCGCCGGCATCGACGAGCGGTTCGCGTTGCTGACGAGCGGCTCACGTACCGCACCGCGCCAGCGCTCGCTCGCAGCCGCGATCTCGTGGAGCTACGACCTGCTCGACGCGTCGTCGCAACGCGCGTTCGACACGCTCGGGGTCTTCTCGGGACCGTTCCCTCAGCGCGGCGCAGCCGCGGTGGGCGACGTCACGATCGGCGAGCTCGTGGCGCTCGTCGAGCGATCCCTCGTCCAGCGCGGGGCAGACGGCCGCTTCGTCCTCCTCGAGTCGCTCAGGGCATTCGCGGCCGATCGACTCGTCGAGTCGGGCCGTGTCAGCGACGTGCGGCGCCGGCATGCGACATGGGTGCTCGACGAAGCAATCGAGGCAGAGCGCGCCCTCGACCGAGATGCGAGGAGCGCGTTCGCCGAGCTCGACGCGTTGCTGCCCGAGATCCGGGCGGCGCATCGGTTCATGCTCGAGATCGGCGATGCCGACGGGGATGTGCGACTCGTGCGCGCGCTGAACAGCTACGCGTTCTTCCGTATGCGCCCGGAGCTCTTGGCGTGGGGAGAGGAGGCCGCCGTGCTCGGGCGCGCGGCCGGCCATCCCGGCACCCCATCGGTGCTCGCAGCCGCCGGGCTCGCAGCGTGGAAGCGCGGTGACCTCGACGAGCTCCGCGCCCATGCGGACGATGCGCTGGCCACCGCGGGCGCGCTCGGCCTACCCATCGGTCTCGACGTCGCAAACGTGATCGGCGTGCACGGGCTGGTCACGGGCGACCTCGATGACGCCGAACGCTGGTTCGCCGCCGCGCTGTCGGCGTCAGACGCTCCGGACAACCCGGTGCAGCGGATGGTGACGGCGACCGACCGGGTGCTCGCCGCGGCATACGCGAAGTCCGACCGTGCTGCGGCGCTCACCGAGGCGCTCATCGCAGCGATCCCCGATCACCCGACGCCGCACGGCGCCTATGCGTGGCACGGCGCGGCTGAGGCCGTGATGGACGACGATCCCGAGGAAGCCCGCACGCGTGCCCAGCGCTCGCTCGACGAAGCCGAGGTGACGGGAGCGTGGTTCGTCACCGGCGTCGCCGGCACCCTGGCCGCGTCGATCGACGCTCGCCGAGGCGACTTCATGCGGGCCATCACCGCGTACCGATGGCTCTTGCCGTGGTGGCGAAAGGCGGGAGAGTGGTCCGTGCTCGGGACGCTCCTGCGGTCGATGGCCGAGCTGCTCCACCAGGTCGGCCGGAACCGGTCCGCGGCCGTGCTCCTTGCTGCGGTGCTCACTCCCGGGGCAGGCCACGAGGTGTTCGGCGACGACGCGCGGCGTCTGGCGGACTTGGCACGACGGCTCGAGCCCGAGCTCGGCGACGAGTTCCACGTCGCCACTGCCGAGGGATCTGCCCTCACGGTGGAGGAAGCAGCGACGCTGGCGGAGGCCGAGCTCGACGCGATCTGAAGCACCCGAGGCGGCCACGCGAGCGGACGCGAGCGCCGCGTGAGCGCGGGCCCCGAGAGTGGTTTCATGAGCACCATCACCACCGAACCAGCCCGGACCTACGACCTCGCAGTCGACCGCCTCCTGCGCTATCACCCGGACGTCGTGCCGCTGGCGACGAGCCTCGTCGCCGAGGAGCCCGAGTACGCGATGGGCCAGGTCCTCGCGTCGTACCTCTGTCTCACGTCGACCGACGCGCCCGACCTGCCGGGCGCCCGCGACGCGGCGGCCGCTCTCGCGGCGCTGCCGCTCGGCGCGCACGAGCAGGCGCACCGCGTCGCCATCGATCGATGGGTCAGCGGCGACTGGCACGGCGCGGCTCGCGCGCTCGACGCCCTCCTCGTCGAGTGGCCGGACGACCTCCTCGCGTTGCTCGTGGGCCATCAGCTCGACTTCTT
>DATKAS010000418.1:0-18650 GCA_035497855.1 Acidimicrobiales bacterium | reverse complement strand
CAAGGCACTCGCCGTCACTGCCGAGACCGAGGGGGTCGCGACGACCTACGAGGCCGGCTCGGTCATCTCGTCGATGCCGATGAGCGCGCTGCTTCGGGCCATGGATCCTCCGCCGCCCGCCGATGTGCTGGCTGCGGCGGACGCACTCAAGTACCGCGACTTCATCACCGTCGCGCTGGTCGTCCCCGACACGTACTCGTTCCCCGACAACTGGATCTACGTGCACTCGCCCGACGTCATCGTCGGGCGCATCCAGAACTTCCGGAACTGGTCGCCGTACATGGTGAAGCCCGGCTACACGTGTCTCGGCCTCGAGTACTTCGTGAACGTGGGCGACCGCCTCTGGGAGATGGACGACGACGACCTCGTGAAGCTCGGCGCTTCGGAGCTCGCCCACATCGGGCTCGTCGACGCAGACGCGGTCGAGGCCGGCTACGTCGTGCGGACGCCGAAGGCATATCCCGTGTATGACGGCACCTACGAGGCCAACGTCAACACCATGCGTGACTGGCTCGCCGACCACGCGACCAACGTCTATCCGGTCGGCCGCAACGGCATGCACAAGTACAACAACCAGGACCACTCGATGTTCACCGCCATCTTGAGCGTCGAGAACATCCTCGGCGCGCAGCACGACACCTGGTCGGTCAACGTCGAGCAGGAGTACCACGAGGAAGCGAAGGGCTCTCACAGCGCCGGCACCGGACGATCGGCTCCCGTCACGGGATGAGCAGATGACCTCGACCACGGCCGTCGATCTCGGTTCCGGTCATGCAGGGTCGGTCAACCGTCACTTCGCGTGCTTCGACGGCCTGCGGGCGATCGCCGCCACGCTCATCGTGATGCATCACGCCGGGTTCGCGTCCGGCGACACCTTCCGCTACGGATGGGGTGCGTATGTGGGGCGCATGGACATCGGCGTCCCGATCTTCTTCGGACTCTCCGGCTTCTTGCTCTTCCGGCCCTACGTCGCCGCGCAGTTCTCGGACGTGAAGCCGATCAGCAACGCCGACTTCTGGACTCGCCGTGTGCTGCGCATCTTCCCCGCGTACTGGGCCGCGCTGTTCCTGCAGGTGATCCTCGGCGGCATCGTGGTGCACAGCCTGTTCGGGCTGATCGTGTACATGAGCCTCACGCAGATCTACTTCATGCGCTACGTGATCGGCGCGATCACGCAGTCGTGGAGCCTCGCGACCGAGATGAGCTTCTACCTCTTCCTCCCCTTCTGGGCGAGGTGGATGCGCAAGCTCGCGGGCACGAGCACCATCAACACCCAAGCGATGCGGCTCCTCGGATGGCTCGGCGTGCTTGTCGTGATCTCGTACGTGTGGCGTGGCTTCGTCTACTGGCTCGATCCGCACTGGAAGCCCCTCACCTACTACTGGCTCCCGTCGCTCATCGAGCTGTTCTGCGTCGGCATGGCACTCGCCGTCATCTCCGTGTGGGCCGAGCACCGGTCGGTCGTCCGCTCGGTCACCGACGCGATCGGCCGTCATCCCGCGGTCTGCTGGCTGATCGCGCTCGGCCTGTTCTGGTTCGTCTCGACCCAGCTCGGCCTACTGCTCGGGTTGTTCCGTGCGAGCGATGCGCGCGAGACGCTGCGCCAGACGATCTACGGCCTCGTCGCCCTGTTCCTCATGCTGCCCGCGGTGTTCGGCGAGCCGGGCAAAGGACTCATCCGGCGCTTCCTTGCGCATCCCTTCATGGTGTTCATGGGATCGATCTCGTACGGCGTCTACCTCTGGCACCAGTTCTTCATCACCCACATCCAGGACTGGTTCGGATGGGGCCAATGGGAAGCGCCGTTCCCCCAGCTGTTCCTCATGACGATGGTGCTCAGCAGCATCACCGCGTGGATCAGCCTGAAGTTCCTCGAGCGTCCGCTCATGGGGCAACGCAAGCGGGTGCTCGCGCTTCTCGGGAAGTCCTGACCGGTGCGGATGAGCCGGCGCGCCTCGATGCGTCTGAACGACGCTCTCGACCGCTGGGTGCCACCGGCGCTCCGCGACTCGTGGCTCTTCGCTCGGGCGGCTCACTCGATGTACGGCGAGCTTCCCATCCCGATCGACGAGCTGAAGGAGCGCGCGTTCGCGCTCTCGCCCGAGGAGTACGAGGAGTTCTACCGAAGCCTCCAGACCCGGTTCGAGCAGGGCGAGACCGACCTGACCCCGGAGTCGCTGGACGCGGTCGTCGCGTCGATCGTCGGTGACACCGTCCTCGACGTCGCGTGCGGCAAGGGCTTCCTCGCGTCGATCCTCGCCCGGGACCATCGAGTGGTCGGCGCGGACGTCGCGCTGGCGACCGGCGACCGCGCGATCCGCCACCAGGGGGCGCTCCTCTGCGAGGCGAACGTCGAACGGCTCCCCTTTCGCGACGGCGCCTTCGACACGGTGGTCTCGACCCACACCCTCGAGCACGTGCAGCACCTCGGCGCGGCGCTCGAAGAGCTTCGCCGCGTCGCAGCGAAGCGCCTCGTGGTCGTGATCCCCCGCCAGCGCCCGTACCGGGTGACGTTCAACCCGCACATCCACTTCTTCCCGTACAAGTTCTCGGTGCTCGCATGGACGGGCACCGACCGTCCCTACCGCTGCGAGCTCGCGGGGGGAGACTGGTTGTACGTGGAGGAGCAGTGACTGACCGCCGCACGCTGGTCGTGGTGCCCGCGTTCCAAGAGGAGCAGGCGCTGCCGGGCACGCTCAAGGAGCTGCGCGACGTCGTGCCCGACCTCGACGTGCTCGTCGTCGACGACGGGTCGCGCGACGCGACAGCGAAGGTCGCCTCGGCTGCTGACGTCCGCGTGGCCCGCCTGCCGTTCAACCTCGGCGTCGGTGCCGCGGTGCGCACCGGGCTCCGCTACGCCGTCGACCAGGGCTACCAGCGGGTCGTCGTCGTCGACGCCGACGGGCAGCACGACCCGGCGACGATCAGCTCGCTCCTCGCCGCGATCGACGACGGCGCGGACATGGTCATCGGCTCCCGGTTCGCGGACCCGGCGTCGACGTTCTCCGTGGGCCGCACCCGCACGCGCGCGATGCGGTCGTTGCACCGTGTGGTGCGATGGCAGACGGGTCAGTCCTTCAGTGACACGACGTCGGGGTTCCGAGCCTTCGATGCGCCCGTCGTAGCGATGCTGGCCCGCGACTATCCCGTCGAGTATCTCGCCGACACGGTCGAGGTGCTGCTCATGGTCTGCCGCGCCGGCTACAAGGTCGTCGAGGTCCCCGTGGCGATGCGCATCCGTGCCGGTGGCCAGCCCAGCACCCGGCACCTGCGGCTCGCCTACAACTACATGCGGCTGATGATCGGCATCCTCGCATCCGCGTCGCGCAAGGCGATCCCGCCGCCCACGGACAAGTCATGAGCGCGCCATGAGCACCCGCGCCCACATCCTCCTCATCGTCGTTGCCGGCGTGAGCGTCGCCTACATCTTCTGGCTGCTCCGCCAGCACCAGCTCCGCTCGAAGTACGCGCTCCTCTGGCTGGGCATCGGCATCGTCCTCGTACCGCTCGCGGTGTTCCCCGGCGTGCTGAACACGGTGGCCGACTGGCTCGGCGTGCAGTACCCGCCCGCGGCGTTCTTGTTCCTCGCGGTCGGCTTCCTCTTCTTCGTCGTCGTGCACTTCTCCTGGGAGCTCTCACGGCTCGAACGCCGCGTGCGGACGCTCGCCGAAGAGGTCGCCCTGCTCAGAGCCGAAGGAGGGGCAGCCGCTAGCGTCTCGAGCGATGAGCACCCGCCAGACTGACGCGCGCTCGTTCGCGCGCTGGGTTGCTCTGATCACAGCGGTCGGCCTGGTCGGGCGCGTGGTCTACGTGCTGCTCGTCACGCGACACCAGACGGTGTGGGGCGACGCGTACTTCTACCACGAGAGCTCGAACCTCATCGCCCAGGGCAAGGGGTTCATCAACCCCATCGACTGGATACAGAACCACGTCCGCAACCAGGCCGCCGACCATCCACCCCTGTACCTGATCTACCTCGCGGGATGGTCGTGGCTCGGTGTCACGAGCACGACCGGCCACCTCCTCGTGTCGACGTTGCTGGGCGCGGCGACGATCGCGGTGACCGCGTACGCGGGCAAGGAGATCGCGGGACGACGCGTCGGGCTCATCGCAGCGGTGATCGTGTGCATCTACCCGAACGTGTGGGCGCCCGACGGCATGCTGCTCTCGGAGACGATGGCGATCCTCACGGTCGCGGTGACGATGCTGCTGGCGTACCGCTTCTGGCATCGCCCGAGCCTGGCGCGTGCCGCGTGGATGGGCGTCGCCGTCGGGCTCGCCACCATGTCGAGGTCCGAGCTGATCCTGCTGTCGGTGCTCGTGATCGTGCCGCTCGTCCTCTTGGTGCGCACGGTGTCGCTCTGGCGGCGGATCGGCTGGATCGGCGCCGCCGCGGCGACCTGCCTCGCCGTCGTGGGCCCGTGGGTCGCGTTCAACATGACTCGGTTCGACCATCCCGTGTACCTGTCGGCGGGCTACGAGATCACCCTCTCGACCTCGACGTGCGACCTGACGTGGTACGGCGAGTTCACGGGCTACTGGAACATCCAGTGCCCGATCCAGGTGCTGCAGCGCCACGGGGTCAACAGCCAGGGCACGGATCAGTCCGTGCTCGCGAAGCTCTTCCGGGACGACTCGATCGAGTACATCCGCAACCACGAGAAGCGGCTGCCCTACGTGATCCTCGCCCGTTGGGGCCGCATCACCGGCCTGTACAAGCCGCTGCAGCAGGTGGACCTCGACCACTTCCCGGAGGGCCGCAACATCTGGGTCGCGCGTGCCGCGCTCGCCGGATGGTTCATCGTGGCGCCACTCGCGATCGGCGGCGCGATCTCGCTGCGCAAGCGACGCATCCCGGTGTTCCCGTTGCTGGGGCCGCCGATCGTCGTGATGGTCGCGGTGACGATCACGTTCGCAACGACGCGCTACCGCGCCTCCGCGGAAGGAGCGATCTGCTTGCTCGCGGCGGTCGGTGTCGATGCGCTCATCACGTTCTACCAACGGCTCCGCGACGACCCGGAGGACGCGCGTCGCCCGTCAGCGCCGGGGCCGCTTGGCGACGGCGAAGAGGACGAGGGTCGAGGGGTCGATCGACTCGGTGATCGAGAACTGGTCGGCGGTGATCGGGGGTGACTCGGCCGCCTTGCGGTTGAGGAACGGATAGGTGATGCGACGCGCGAACGCGTGCATCCACACGAACCACGACCTCGGCATCTTGTGGCGGAGACCCCACGGGTCGAGCTTGAGGAGCGTGCGGGCGAACCTCCGGCGCTTCTCGAAGTCCGCCTTCACCGCCGCGTCGCCATCGAGGCCGAGCACCGTGACCTCGTCGAAGTGGCGACCGAGCATCGCGCGGAGGTCGTCGGGTTCGAAGAGGTAGACGTGATACGGGTTCTCGAAGTCGGCCGGCGCGTTCGGGGTGATGAAGAACGCGGCGCCATCGTCCGCGAGCACACGAGCCGACTCGGCCACGTGGCCCTCGGGCTCGTGGAAGTGCTCGATCAGGTGCGAGGAGCAGACCCAGTCGACCGCGCCCGTGCGCACTGCGATGCGCGCCCCGTCGCTCGCTGCGGTGCGGAGGTCGTGACGCGCCTGGTGGGCCGCGATCGCCGTGTCGGGGTCGTAGTCGACGCCGAACACGGTGCGGCCGTCGCCGAGGAACAGCGCGCTGCCGTCGCCGAGCCCGCAGCCGATGTCGAGGAAGCGGCCGGGGCCGATGCGCTCGAGCACCTCCCGGTACCCGGCGGAGTGGAGCGCCAGCAGGGAGTCGGGGGTCTTGCCCTCGATGGGGCGCTCTCCGGTGAGTCGCAACCTGTCAGCCCTCCTGTCACCTGGCCGGCCGGACGGAGCCGGTAGTTTACGGACCCCGTGGCCGACTCCCGCGCCGACACGCTGGCCAAGCTGGGCGATCTGGCCGCCATGGCCGGGCTCCGCCGCATCCACATGCTGGCCTGGCGCGATCTGGCCGACGTCGAGGCCGGCGGCTCCGAGCTCCACGCCACCACCGTCGCCCGCTTGTGGGCCGAGGCCGGCATCGAAGTGACGATCCGCACCTCCTACGCCCAGGGCCACCCACCGGAGAGCAACCGTGACGGCGTGCGCGTGATCCGCCGGGCGGGCCGCTACATGATCTTCCCCCGGGCGATCTTCAGCGAGGTCGTGGGCCGCCACGGCGAGCGCGACGGCCTCGTCGAGATCTGGAACGGCATGCCGTTCTGGTCACCGCTCTGGGCGGCCGGCCCACGGGTCGTGTTCCTGCACCACGTGCACGGCGCGATGTGGAAGATGGTGCTGCCGCCGAACCTCGCCACGTTCGGCGAGACCGTCGAGAAGCGCATCGCGCCGCCCATCTACCGGCGCAGCCGCGTCATCACGCTCTCCGAGTCGTCTCGCCAGGAGCTCATCCACGACCTCCGCCTGAAGCCCGACCGAGTCTCGGTCGTCCCTCCCGGGATCGACCCGCGCTTCACGCCCGGCGACGGCAACGAGAAGTCACACACGCCGCTCGTCGTGGCCGTTGGCCGTCTCATGCCGGTCAAGCGGTTCGACGAGCTGATCAAGGTGATGGCCGAGGTGCGGCGTGCACATCCCGAGGTCGAGCTGACGATCGTCGGCGACGGCGCGGAGCGCGAGAACCTCGAGGCGCTGATCGACGATCTCGACGCATCCGAGTGGGTGTCGATGCCGGGCCGCCTCTCCGACGACGCGCTCGTCGACCTCTACCGCCGTGCGTGGGTGCTCGCCAGCGCGTCGGCCGCGGAGGGATGGGGCATGACCGTGACCGAGGCCGCCGCGTGCGGCACACCCGCCGTCGTCACCGACATCGCAGGTCACCGCGACGCTGTGCACGCGGGAGTCACGGGCATGCTGTCACCCGACATGGCTGCGCTCGCTCGTGACCTCACCGTGACGCTCGCCGACCGCGAGGCGCGGGAGCGCATGAGCGCAGCGGGGCTGCGCCGCGCCCGCGAGCTCACATGGGAAGCGACGGCAACCGGCACCCTCGCCGCCCTCGCCGGCGAGGCGACCCGACTCCGACATTCCCGGCGCACGAGCTGATGCCCGCCCGCTGGCGCGGGCGCGTCCAGCACCTCGCCCTCGCGCTCGCCGCCTACGTCCCGCTCCTCTTCACGCATCGTGGCGAGGTCGGCGCGGACACCAAGACCTACCTGTACCTCGATCCCGGCCGGCTGCTCGCCAAGGCGCCGTACATGTGGGACGCGGGCACGGGCATGGGCACGGTCACCCACCAGACGCTCGGGTACCTGTTCCCGATGGGCCCCTACTACTGGCTCATGCAGGCGCTCGGCTTCCCCGACTGGGTCGCCCAGCGCATCTGGCTCGGCACGATCCTGTTCGCCGCGGGCGCCGGCGTGCTGTTCCTCATGCGGACGATGGGCTGGCGCTCGTCCGAGCCGCGCTTCGCGCGCGGCATGGTGGTGGCGGCGGCCGCGTACATGCTCTCGCCGTACGTCCTCGACTACGCAGCCCGCATCTCGGTGATCCTCCTCCCGTGGGCCGCGCTGCCCTGGCTCATCGGGATGGCGATGCGCGCGGCACGCGAGGGTGGATGGCGCTGGCCGGCGTGGTTCGCGGTCGTCATCGCGCTCGTCGGCGGCGTGAACGCGACCGCGCTGTTGTTCGCCGGCATCGGGCCGGTGCTGTGGTTCGTCTACGCGATGGTGGTCACGAAGGAAGTCGACGTGCGGCGAGGGATGGCCGCAGTCGGGCGCATCGGCGCATTGACCGTCGGTGTGTCGCTCTGGTGGATCGCGGGGCTGTGGGCCCAGGGCAAGTACGGCATCCCGATCCTGCGCTACACCGAGACCTACGAGACCGTCGCGAAGGTCTCGAACGCACCCGAGCTGCTGCGCGGGCTCGGCTACTGGTTCTTCTACGGCGACGACAAGCTCGGGCCGTGGATCGAGCCGAGCACCGCGTACACGCAGCACCTGTGGCTGATCGGCGCGGGCTACCTCCTCGCGATCGGCGGGCTGCTCGCGGCCGCGGCCATGCGCTGGAAGCAACGCGGCTTCTTCGTCGCGCTGCTCGCAATCGGCACGCTGATCGCGGTCGGCTCGCATCCGTTCGATCATCCCTCCCCGTACGGCTCTCTCTTCTCCCGGTTCGCCCACATGGACCTCGGGCTCGCGCTCCGGTCGACGCCGCGCGCGGTGCCGCTGATCGTGCTCGCGCTCGCGGTGATGCTCGGAGCCGGCACGCGCGCGATCGCGTCGTGGCGGCCGACCGTCGGCCTCGTCGTGGCGGTGACCGCGGTGGCGGTTACGGTCATCAACCTGCCGCCGCTGTGGACCGGCCAGATGGTGGCGAACAACCTCCAACGGCCGGAGAACATCCCCGCGTACTGGCAGCAAGACGCGAGCTACTTGCAGTCGCAAGGAGACGCGACGCGGGTGCTCGAGCTGCCTGGCTCCGACTTCGCCTCGTACCGCTGGGGCAACACGGTCGACCCGGTCCTCCCCGGCCTCATGGATCGCCCCTACGTCGCGCGCGAGCTGATCCCCTACGGGAGCGCGCCGAGCGCGGACCTGCTGAACGCCGTCGACCGGCGGGTGCAAGAAGGGACGTACGAGCCGTCGTCGCTGGCGACCGTGGCTGCGCTGATGGGCGTCGGAGAGGTCAACCTGCGATCCGACCTGCAGTACGAGCGCTTCCGCACGCCGCGTCCTCGCAACCTGTGGGCCCAGCTGCTGGCCACGCCGGGTCTCGGCGCGCCGAAGACGTTCGGCGAGGCCGTGCCGAACAAGGCGATCGCGAAGCTGCCGTTGATCGACGAGGTCGCGCTCGGCACGCCGCCCGACGCGGCCGATCCGCCGCCGGTGGCCGCGTTCCCGGTGGAGCAGCCGCGCGACATCGTGCGGGCCGAGAACGCGAATGGCGTGATGCTGATGGCCGGCGACGGGGAGGGCATCGTCGACGCGGCTGCGGCAGGCCTCATCGGCACGAACCAGCCGGTGCTGTATTCGGCGTCGTTCGCGAATGACCCCGCGGGGATGCAGCGCGCGCTCGACGACGACGCGCACCTCGTGCTCACTGACACCAACCGCAGGCAGGCGCGGCGTTGGGGCACGGTGCGGGAGAACGTGGGAGTCACCGAGCGCGTGGGCGAGACGCCGCTCGTGAGCGACCCGACCGACAACCGACTCGACGTGTTCCCTGGCGCGGGGGACACCACGAAGACGACCGTCGAGCAGCGCGGTGTGGCACGCGTCGACGCGACTGCGTACGGCAACCCCGTGAGCTACACGCCCGACGACCGGCCTGCGAACGCGATCGACGGTGACCCGCGCACGGCGTGGCGGGTCGGCGCGTTCTCAGACGTGCGCGGCGAGCGCTGGGAGGTCGAGCTCACCGGCCCGGCGACCACCGATCACATCACGGTGCTCCAACCGATCACCGGATCGCGCAACCGGTTCATCACGAAGGTCCGACTGAAGTTCGACGGGCGTGATCCGATGGATGTCGCGCTCGACGTCTCCTCACGTTCGCAGCCGGGCCAGACCATCGACATCGGAAAGCACACCTTCACGACGCTGTCGATCGAGATCCTGGACACCGACATCGGGTACCGGCCGAGCTACAAGGGCGTCAGCCCGGTCGGCTTCGCGGAGCTCGACGTCGCGGGAGCGAAGGTGGACGAGGTGATCCACCTCCCCACTGACCTGCTGACGGCCGCCGGCCCCGCCTCGATCGACCATCCGCTGGATGTCGTGATGACGCGTCAGCGGTCGAACCCAGCGGAGCCGGCCCGCACGGACGACGAGGAGACCTCGATCCAGCGGGCGTTCGACCTCCCGACGTCGCGCAGCTTCACCGTGGCGGGCGACGCGCGGCTGAGCGCCCGCGCGCCTGACACCGTGCTCGACCAGCTGCTCGGACGACCGGACGCGAACCACGGCGGCGTGACCGCGACGTCGACGGCACGGCTCGACGGCGATCTGAGCGCGCTCGCATCCTCCGCGATCGACGACGACCCGACGACGGCGTGGCAGACGCCGTTCGCGTTCGTGCAAGGCAACGTCGCGACCTACACGTCGGCGAGCCCGTTCACGTTCGACCATCTCGACCTCGTCGTGTTCGCCGATGGTCGCCATTCCGTCCCGACCGAGCTCACGATCACCGCTGACGACGGGAAGCCCGTGGTCGTACCGGTCGCGCCCATCACCGACGATCCCTCGCACGAGAACGCGACTGCGTCGCAGCGGATCGACCTCCCCGCGCCGATCACCGCGAAGAAGGTCGCGATCCAGCTGTCGGGCATCCGTCCCGTCACCACGATCGACTACTACTCCGAGACGAAGGTGACGATGCCGGTGGCGATCGCCGAGTGGGGCATCGAGGGTTTGTCGGTCCCGCCGCTCGCACCCACGGTCGACACCGGGTGCCAGCCCCTGCTGCACGTGAACGGCCAAGCGGTCGACGTGCGAGCGACCGGGACGACGAGCGACGTGCTCGCGCGCGACGCGATGACGCTCACGCAGTGCAGCGGCGACGGCGTGTCGGCGCCGTCGGGTGAGGTGCGCGTGGGCACCGCCGTCGGGAAGGACACAGGCGTCGACCTGGACCGTGTCGTCCTTCGCTCGGCTCCGGGCGGCGCCGCGCTGACGACGGCGCCCGCGGCCACGAGCGCCGCACCGACCGTCACGGTGAAGGACGAGGGCCGGGTCTCGTACAAGCTGCAAGTCGACGGCGCGACGAGGCCGTTCTGGCTCGTGCTCGGGCAGAGCCAGAACGACGGCTGGAAGGCGCGGGTCAAGGGCGCGGGATCACTCGGCGCGCCCACGCTCATCGACGGCTACGCGAACGGCTGGTACCTCACGCCGTCGGGATCGGGACCGATCGAGATCACGCTCACCTGGGCGCCGCAGCGGATCGACCTCCCCGCGCCGATCACCGCGAAGAAGGTCGCGATCCAGCTGTCGGGCATCCGTCCCGTCACCACGATCGACTACTACTCCGAGACGAAGGTGACGATGCCGGTCGCGATCGCCGAGTGGGGCATCGAGGGTCTGTCGGTGCCGCCGCTCGCACCGACGGTCGACACCGGGTGCCAGCCCCTGCTGCACGTGAACGGCCAAGCGGTCGACGTGCGAGCGACCGGGACGACGAGCGACGTGCTCGCGCGCGACGCGATGACGCTCACGCAGTGCAGCGGCGGCGGCGTGTCGGTGCCGTCGGGTGAGGTGCGAGTGGGCACCGCCGTCGGGAAGGACGCAGGCGTCGACCTCGACCGTGTCGTCCTTCGCTCGGCTCCTGGCGGTGCCGTGCTGACGACGGCGCCCGCCGCCACGAGCGCCGCACCGACCGTCACCGTGAAGGACGAGGGCCGGGTCTCGTACAAGCTGCAAGTCGACGGCGCGACGAAGCCGTTCTGGCTCGTGCTCGGGCAGAGCCAGAACGACGGCTGGAAGGCGCGGGTCAAGGGCGCGGGATCTCTCGGCGCGCCCACGCTCATCGACGGCTACGCGAACGGCTGGTACCTCACGCCGTCGGGATCGGGACCGATCGAGATCACGCTCACCTGGGCGCCGCAGCGGATCGTGTGGATCGCGATCGGGCTCTCCGCGATCGCCCTCGTCGTGAGCCTCGGGCTGATCGCCGTCGCCTGGGCGCGCCGCCGCCGCGCCGCGACCGCGGACGAGCCCGGACCTGAGCTCGCGACGTGGCAGAGGTATGGCGGCACGACGCCGCGTGGCGCCGTCGTTGCGGTGGCAGCGGTGCTCACCGGCCTGGTGCTCTGGTTCGTCGCGGGCCTTGTCGTCGGCGGTCTCGCGGCGATCACGGTCGCGTGCGGGTTGCTGTGGCCACGGGTGCGTCCCGCGGTGATCCTGCTCGCGCCGGGCGCGCTCGCGCTCGCCGCGCTGTTCATCATCGCCAAGCAGTGGCGCTACTCCCTCGAGCCCTCGTTCGAGTGGCCGACGTTCTTCGACAAGGTGCACGTGCTCGGCTGGATCGGCGTGTCGACGCTCGTCGCCGACCTCGTCATCCGTGAGGTGCGCTCGCGGGTTGTTGCATCCGGAACCACCGCGGACGCAGCGCCCGAGTCGTCGTCCACAGACTTGTCCTCTTCCTCTTCACAGGAAGCGCGTCGTACGATCGACGCGTGACGTATGACGTGACGCTCAACGACGACACGATCGAGCGCGTCGACGACGCCGACGCGTATCAGCTCGAAGGTCCGCTCACGACGTTCTTCCGCACCACTCCTGGTCGCGCCGTGGTCGACTGCTGGAGCACGCGGCTCGCGAGCTACCGCACCGCGGACATCCGCCGCATCCGCGTCAGTCGTCCCGACTGACGCGGCGCGCGGCCTTCCGCTCGCTCTGGCGGCGCTTGTCCTGCAACCGCTTCTCGACCGACGTCTTCGATGGCGTGGACGGGCGACGCGCCGGGTCGATGTGGAGCGCGGCCGCGAGCTTGCTCTTCAGTCGATCGAGCGCGAGCTCGCGGTTCTGCGCTTGCGATCGCCGGTCTGACGCGGTGACGCGCACGACCGGACCGAGGCGTTCGAGCAGGCGGGCGCGCTGCCGCGGCCCGAGGGAAGGCGACGACTCGATGTCGAAGCGCACTTCGACCTTGGTGTTCGAGGTGTTCGCGTGCTGACCGCCGGGGCCGCCGCTCGCGGTGTACCGCCATTCGAGCTCGTCGGCGTCGATGACGCACGACGGGGTGATGCGGACGCGCTCGGGCACAGGGCAGGATACGAGCCATGCGCAGCGAACCCGTGGTGATGGTGCACGGCTGGGGCGGCAGCTTCCTTCGCACGTGGCAGGAGCCAGGGTGGGAGGCGCTGCTCGTCGACGCCGGCCGGGAGGTGATCGGCGTCGACCTGCTCGGTCACGGCACCAACGAGAAGCCGCACGATCCGGAGGCCTACGCGGACCTCACGCCTGCCGTCACTGCGGTGCTCCCCGATGTGCCCGTCGACGCGATCGGCTTCTCGCTCGGCTCGATGACGCTGCTCGAGCTCGCGTGTCGGTCCCCCGAGAAGCTGTCGCGGCTCATCGTGTCCGGCGTGGGCAAGACGCTGTTCGAGACCGACCGCTCCGACGTCATCGCGCGCGCCGTCGAGGGCGATGTCGCCGAAGACGACGTCACGACGCAGGTGTTCGTGCAGTACGCGTCGCAGGGCGGGAACGACTCGAAGGCGCTCGCCGCGTGCATGCGCCGACCGAAGACCGCGATCACACCCGAGCGGCTCGCGGCGGTGACCTGCCCCGTGCTCGTCGTCGTGGGTGACAAGGACTTCGTCGGGTCGGGCCAGCCGCTCGTCGACGCGCTACCCGACGCGCGACTCGTCACCCTTCCGGGCACCGATCACTTCGCCACCCCGAAGGACTTCCGGTTCATCGACGCCGCGCTCGAGTTCCTCGACGCCGTCCCCGCGTGACCGGCTGAGCGACGACGCGAGCGCGACCGTGGCCGTCCACACGCACACCGCACCAGCGATGTGGAAGCCGACGAGCAGGACGGGCACGCCGGTGAAGTACTGGGTGTACCCGATGGCAGCCTGCACGAAGATGGCGTAGACGAGCCAGCGCCCACGCTGCTGCACGCGAGCCGGGGAGCTCGTGCGTCGCATGAGCCACAGCGTGAGGAGCGTGAGCGCGAGGAACAGCATCACGCTCACGCCGTGCAGGCGGGCCACGTCGGGGATGAAGAAGTCGAGCCGGCGCACGTGCTCGTCGCCGCCGTGCGGCCCGCTGCCGGTGACCACCGTGCCGGTGAACAGGACGAGGACAGCAGCGCCGACGAGCACCCACACAGCGGTCGCGATCTCGGGCGCGACGATGCGGCGGCGCGGCCCGCCGGGTTGGCAGGCGCGGTCGTGGAGGACGACGGCGTCCGCGAGCAGCGCCATCGAGAGCAGGAAGTGCGCCATGACGAAGGGCGGCGAGAGGTCGACGAGAACCGTGACCCCACCGAGCACGATCTGCGCGACGACGCCGGCGACGAGGCCCCACGAGAGCCAGATCAGGTCACGCCGCCGCGGCACCCGCCAGATCGAGCCGAGGACCGCGAGGATCACGGCAACAGACACGAGCCCCGTGATGGTTCGGTTCGTGAACTCGATGAGCGCGTGGCGCTGGAGCGGCGCGACGAGCCGTCCGTTCTCGCAATTCGGCCACTCGGGGCACCCCAACCCAGAGCCGGTGAGCCGCACCGCGGCGCCGCTCACGACGATCGCGGCGAGCAGCAGCAGCGCGCCGAGGGTCAGCCGCCGGTACGCGCGAGGGCTGATCGACGGGTGCGCCACCCGCCGATCGTACGGCTCAGCCACAGCGGGATCTGCTCGACCTCGAAGAAGGGGGCGAAGGCGACGAGCGACAGCGGGAAGGGGAACGTGATGTACATCACCATCACGGTCCCCGCGTGGAACAGCCATGCACCGATCACCCAGGCGTTGCGCCACCTCTTGCCCAGCAGCGCGACCGGCGCCCCGAGCTCGATGACGAGCGCGGCGATCGCGATGGGACCGAACACCCAGCCGTGGCGCACGAGGAACACTCCGACTCCGGAGTACGGGTCACCGAGCACGCCCTTGCGCACGTTGTCGAACGCGATCTGGTTGCGCAGCACGTCGCCGTGCACCCATCCCCAGCCCCCGTTCGCGACCTTCGCCCAACCGGCGAGCATGTACGTGACGACGCACAGCACCGACATGAGGACCGCGGGCCAGCCGTACTGCGGTCCCGCGGCGGGCACGGCGGTGCCACGCGCATCGGCGCGCCTGCGGTCGAGCGACAGCGCGTCGGCCGCGGGCACCACAGCGAGCACGACGACGTAGAGCACCATCAGGTTCTCGGTGTGGAACAGCTGGCCGAACGAGTCGTGGTAGGTCGTGACGAACAGCAGCACCACCGCGGTGAGCGGAGCAACGACCTTGTATCGCCAGCCGACCAAGAACGCGGCGTTCAGCAGGACCGTGAGGAGGAGCAGCCCGTGCCACACGCTCGGGGACAGTGGGCCGTCGAGCAGACCGGTGATGCCGACGGGGCGGAAGCGGCTGGCGGAGAAGTCGCTGTACGTCCAGAGGTCGGGCACGCGGATCACCGCGTACACGAAGGCAAACGCACCGACGAGGATCCGCAGCATCGCGAGCCGCTCGGGCGGCGCGCTGCGCAGGTACCACCGCTCGAACGCGCTCATGCGGGCACCGCGCACTGCGCGTGGACCGTGCGGTCCTCCGGCGTGCGGTCACCTTGGAGGAAGTCGACGACGTCCCACCGCTCCGAGACGACCAGCACCTCGCCACCCTCGAGGTCGGGCTTCCCCGCCAGGCGCTCAGCGACCTGGTGGCAGAGCTCGTCGGTGCCGCCATCGCCTCGGTTGATCGCGTTGATGACCGTGACCGATGCGAGCGTGGTCTCGCTGCCGCCGCTGACGAGCTTCGACGACAGTCGTTTGATCTCGCCGTCGGGCATCTGCACGACGACCGACGACAGTGCCTCGACGCGGTGCCGCGGGAACGAGAACATCGGATAGTTGGACAGCGGGAAGCTGTCGTGCCGCGAGGCCCACGTGAACGGCCACGCGACGAGCAGGAGCATGACCGCTCCGACCACGTACGCGCGCGCCCGAACCGTGGTGGTGGTCACGCCTCGCAACCCCGTCACGTCTCGAACGCCGTCGCCACGACTCGCCTCGACTCGCCTGCGACCTCCAGCCAACCGTACGTGCCCTGCTCGAGCAGCTCGCGGCCGGCCCGCGCGACCGCCCCGAGCGCCACGAACGCGAACGCGCCGCCGACCGAGATGCGAGCGACACCCGCCTCGGCGAGCTCGGCGACGCTCGGGATGCCCGGCACCGTGAGCACGTTGACCGGCTTGCCCACCGCGGTGACGACCGCACGGATGTCGTCGATCGTGACGAGCCCGGGCGCGTACAGCACGTCAGCGCCGGCTTCGCCGTACCGCTGCAACCGGAGGATCGTGTCGGCGAGGTCCGTGCGACCGTGCAGGAAGTTCTCGGCGCGCGCTGTGAGCACGAAGTCGCCGTCGCGGTGCGCGGCCTCGGCTGCCGCGGCCACTCGTTCAGTCGCCAGGCCGATGTCGTAGATGGGGCCGGCGGCACTGCTGGTGAAGTCCTCGATGGAGCACCCCGCGAGGCCGATCGCCACTGCTGCCGTCACTGTCTCCGCGGCACGCGCTGGCTCGTCGGCGAAGCAGTTCTCGAGGTCGGCTGACACGGGGAGGTCGATCGCACCGACGAGCGCCGCCGCATGCGTGAGCGCCTCGTCGCGTGTGACCTTGTAGTCGCGACGACCGAGCGTCGCGGCGAACCCGCTGCTCGTCGTCGCGAGCGCCGCGAAGCCGAGCCCGGCGAGGAAGCGGGCGCTGCCGATGTCCCAGGCGTTGGCAAGGAGCAGGGGCTGACCCGGGCGATGTGCGGCCCGAAAGGTCGCGACCTTCTCAGCGGGAGTCGCCATCCCCCGAGATTACGAACTGCGCCGCTCGTTGCATCTGCGATCCGAAGAACGCGTCGAAGTCGTGGATGACGTTGTGGAGATGGCCGAAGAGCTCGAAGCTGATCGTGCCGAACAGGCTGGTCCAGGCGACGAGTGCCCGGCTCAGCACGGCGTCGGGCACCTCGAGCCCCGTCTCACGCTCGATCCCGACGAAGTCCTCCCGCACCTCGACGGGGATGGGCCCGCCGGCGACGCCGGTGATCTCGCCCGTTCGCACTCCGTCGGCAACGATCCGGAGCGCGAGGTAGCCGACGCGGCTCGCGGGTGCGATCGTCGCCTGCGGCGCCTGGTAGCCGGGCACCGGGCTGCCGTAGACGAGGGCGTAGTCGTGCGGCTGCGCGAGGGCCCACCCCCTGATCGCGCTCGCCATTGCGAGCCACTGCGCCGCCACCCCCGCAGCAGCCGCCTCGACCGCCTGCTCCGCGGTCTCGCCCACCGCGTCGTACGTGTCGACGATGAGCGCGGTGAGCAGGTCGTCTCGGCTCGGGAAGTAGCGGTAGACGGCAGACGACGCCATGCCGAGGTCGCGGGCCACGGCCCGCAGCGAGAGGTCGGTGCCGTGCTCGGCGAGATGGCGCCGCGCGACTCGCTTGATCTCCTCGGTGATCTCCGCTCGGGCTCTGGCTCGGGCCGTGGTCGTGACGGTCATGCCCGCCATTCTCCTCGAAATCGAGAGCAGTGACAAGAATAGAGAGCATTGCTCTTGACTTGGTTGCCACCGGCGTGCGAACGTTGCTCCATGACAAGAGCACCGCTCACGAGTCCCGACGGCCGCTACGTGAAGCCCACCCGGTTCGACGCCCTGTTCAACCGTGCGGTGCGCCGCCTCGTCCGCATGGGCATCAGCGTCTGGGGCGCCCGAGATCTGCGCCTGAAGGGCCGTACGAGCGGCCAGGTGCGGTCGAACGTCGTGAACCTGCTGGAGCTCGACGGCGAGCAGTTCCTCGTCGCTCCTCGAGGCACGACCGAGTGGGTGAAGAACCTCCGCGCCGCCGGTGGAGGCGAGCTACGGGTCGGCCGCCGGGCCGAGCTGTTCGAGGCCGACGAGCTGCCTGACTCGGAGAAGGGGCCGATCCTCCGTGCCTACCTGAAGCGCTGGAAGTGGGAGGTCGGCCGGTTCTTCGAGGGCATCGGCACCGACTCTTCCGACGCCGACCTGGCCGCGATCGCGCCCGGCTTCCCGGTCTTCAGGATCCGGCGTCCAGCCGACGCGTGAGGTGGTCGATGGCGGCGGCGTCGCCCGGGCCCGCCCGCTCAGCGAGCTGCTCCGCGACCGCTTCGCGATGGGCTCGATCGACGTTGCCTCCGTACTTGAACTTCGCCCGCACCTCGGTGATCCCGATGCGCATCGCCGTGATCGCCTGCAGCCGGGCGCCGTGCTCCGAAGGGTCGACGACCGCCTCGTCTGGCTGGAGCGCGCCGAGCTGCACCCGTAGCACCGCGGCGACGTCTGCCGGCTCGCGCAGGACGGTCGCTCGCCCCGCGATCTGCACCGCGGCGTAGTAGGTCGTCGGGATGCCGTACGAGGGATCCTCGTCGCCGATGACCTTCCAGCTCGACGGGATGTACGCCCAGTCCCCCGCCACGCAGAGCAGCACGTTCGGGTTCTCGTCGATCGCCGACCAGATGGGGTTGCTCCGCACGAGGTGGAGCACCACCTCGTCTCCCGAGAGCACGAACTGGGTCGGCACGACGACTGGGAGGTCGCGGTCGCGTCCGCCGGCGACGAGATCGCCGAAGCCGTGCGTCGCGACGAACGCGCGCCATTCGTCGTCGTCGGTCGCCGAGTCCCACGGATGGATGAGCACGGCCGGACCCTAGGGTGAGCGCATGCCGCGCCGCATCGCGTTCCTCCGAGCGATCAATGTCGGCGGCCACGTGGTGAAGATGGAGCAGCTGCGCAAGCTCTTCACCTCGTTCGGGTTCAAGAACGTCCAGACGTTCATCGCGAGCGGCAACGTCCTCTTCGACACGAAGTCCTTCTCGACCGCGAAAGTTGAAGACCAGATCGAGGAGGGGTTGCTCGCTGAGCTCGGCTACGAGGTCGTGTCGATGGTCCGCACGCCGGACGAGGTCCACGAGGTCGTCTTCTACCCTGCGTTCGCGCTCGACACGTCGGTGGTCGGGTTCCTCAAGCATGCGCCGGAGCCCGACGCGGTGC
>DATKAS010000417.1:0-3128 GCA_035497855.1 Acidimicrobiales bacterium | reverse complement strand
ACTTGACGTGTTGGCGGTGATCGAACGTCGGGCTCGCGAACGGCCCCTCAGGGTGAGGTGACGAGTCGTCCATGCCACCACTCTCGCGTCAATGCGCCCGGGACGATCAACCCGCGGGCGTGGGCGTGGTGATGTTGCGGGCGAGGTCGGGCCACCCATCGCCGACCACCTGCTCGATCAGGTGCAGCGCGAACGCGAACCCCTCAGGCGGCATGCCCATCTGCCACGCCCGCGTCATGTTCACACGGTCGTCGAGACCGATCAGCGGGAACATCCACGCCACGATCTCGGGGAAGCGGTCCTGCGGGGCATGCGAGCCCATGAGGCCGATCGCCTGCGCCTGGTCGGGCACCGACACGCGCTCGCTGATGATGCGGTACATGTGCGCGTCTTCCTTGTCGAGGTGGAGCTTCAGATGGAACTTGAACGCCTTGGTCGCGCGTGCCGTCTCCAGCGCGTCGTGCACCGACACGGCCTGGCTCAGCTCTTCGAAGGCCAGGTCGAGGGCGCGGTGGTCCCGCTCGTAGGTCTCGTACACCGACGGTGCGACCGATTCCAGCAGCGGAGAGATCACGGCGTCCTCACCTTGTGCGTGCCAGTCGAGCACCTCGTTCAAGAACCGGAATCGCTCGACGGTGGCGTCGAGCCCTGGCGCACCCTGAGCCGACGCCAGTGCCGCGGCGTCGATGAGGTCGATGTCGCGTCGGAACGCGTTGTGCATTGCCAGCACCGCATCGGTCGGACCGTTCATGTCGCTGCCCCCTAGTCATATGCTCTCTTTAGGAGTAACTTATACTCCTAAAGAGAGGAAGTCAATGGCGACCGCGCTCACCCCCACCTCGTACGCGATCCTCGGGCTCCTCGCGCTCAAGCCGTGGTCGACGTACGAGCTCGCGCAGCAGATGGAGAGAGCACTCGGGCAGTTCTGGCCCAGGGCCGAGAGCCGGCTCTACGAGGAACCGAAGAAGCTGGTCGCCCACGGGCTCGCGCGACCGTCATCGGAGATGGTCGGGCAGCGGCCCCGCACGATCTACACGATCACGGCGAAGGGCCGGCGCGCGCTGGAGAGCTGGGTGCCTTTGCCCGGGGAAGGAGCCGTGCTCGAGTGCGAGGAGCTCATCAAGGTGTTCTTCGCTGAGCACGCGACCAAGGCAGACCTGCTCGCGACCGTCGCTCGCATCCGCGAGCGGAGCGAGCGGCAGCTCGGTACGCAAGCTCGCTTCCCCCGCGCGTATCTGGATGGCCAAGGGCCGTTCCCCGAGCGGCTCGCGTGGGTCATCCTCGTGACGAAGTTCCTCGTCGAGTTCCACTTGATGGTCGAGCGTTGGGCCGACTGGGCCACCGACGTCGTGGAGAGGTGGCCTGACGATCTCGCAGCGGCGCCGCCCGACTGGGAGACGCTCGAGGAGCACGCGGCGATCACCAGAGCGCGCGCTCCCGGAGACACCTGATCTGCGTCAGAAGCGCGGGCTACCGATCGGTGCGGTAGATCTCGTCGTAGTGGTGGTACTCGGGATCGGCGTCGAGCGTTTCGCGCATCCGTAGGGCAAACGCTCGCGTCTCGGGCCGAGCGTTGTTGCGGGCGGCTTCGTCAGCGGCGGGGACGTTCGGATCGACGACGCCGAAGTCCACGATGACCAAATAGCGACCGAACTTCTCCCGGTCGGCGAGCACGCGGGTTCCCATGTAGCCCATGAGGTCGCTCGTCGCTTGGTTGAGATCCCACTCCGCGACGAGCTCGAGCATCGGTGCCGGGTTCGCGCAAGTCACCGTGATGATCTGGCTGAAGTTTCGGTTCACGTGGCGTCTCCGTGACGTTGCGCGGCGATACGTCGCTGGGCTTCGGACATCCCTTCGAGATCGAAGGCTCCCACCGATCCTTCTTCGATCGCACCCGACGACTTCGGTGGCATGCGCAGGAGGGTGCGCACCTCTTCAACCGGTCGATCGGCGAGAGCGTGGTAGTCGACCTCGAACAGGTCCGCGCCATAGCAGTCGCAGACGACCTTGCCGCGCCGGATCGCATCTGCGAGCCGCAGCTGCATGCCAGGTGCGCGGACGTGGCGCTCCCGCACGTCTCTGTCGAAGAACCCGGCGCTCGAGATGTATCCCGTCTCGAACAGGCCGATCAGGGTGGCCAGCCAAGCGAAGCCCTTCGGGTCGGGGTCAGCGCGACTGATGAGCCCGAACACCTCGAGCTCGCCCTTCAGATTCGTGCCGTAGTCGGCGAGCACATGCACGAAGTCGTGCTGTGCGAGGTAGACGGGCGCGCCACCCTCCGTCCCGGGGATGCCAAAGCCGCGACCGATGTACAGCTCCCACACACCGCGCCCGAGCGTCCCTACGGGCAGGTCGGCGAACGCGGTCCACCGCGCGGCGAGGTCGGGGTCGACCTGCGCGGGATCGAACGGATGGGACGGTCGCTGACCGCTCGCTTCGCGTACGTGGTCGAGGAACCCCTTGTGCTGGAGGTCCAGCCAGGCCAGCCCGAACGCGCCTTGCGCATAGCGCCGAGCGACGCGGACGAAGTCATCGTTGACGCCGAGCGCCTCGGCGTACATCGCGACGCGGTGCGCGACGACGACCGGAATCGGTCGCAACATGAGCTCACCGAGCACCATCTGGTGAACGATGCGCTGTCGGTCGTCGAGACGTCGGCTGCGAAGGACCTCCGCGAATTCCTGTGGACCGACTGGCTCGAGGGCTCGGAAGTCGATCGAGACACCCGCGACCGCGTGCGTGATCGCCTCGAGCAAGTCCGTCTGCGCGTCGGTGAGACCGGTGTCCGGTGCAACGGCGGTGGCGACTCCCCGAGCGACGAACGTCGTCTCGTCGACGTCGTCGTCAGCGACACCGAGTGTGGGATTCGCGTTCACGAAGACCCTTCCCCCGTCAGGTGAGCCGAAGGCTAGACGAGGGCCCCCGGCGTCAGTGTCAGGCTCGGGTGCGGTCACTCGTGACCTGAGGCGGGCGCGAGACTCAGCCGATGCAGTCCCGCCTTCACGATCCCGGCGTGTCCGCTCTCCTCGACCGGCTCTATGACGTCGCCGACCATGACGACGAGGTGCGACCCGCCGTGCCCGCCGATCTCACGGCGCAGGAGCGGGCCGATGCGATGGCCGGCGTCG
>DATKAS010000416.1:0-6046 GCA_035497855.1 Acidimicrobiales bacterium | reverse complement strand
CCTCCGCATCGGTGCGGGCCGTCGTGACGATCGTGATGTCCATGCCCCGGGGCGAGTCGACCTTGTCGTAGTCGATCTCCGGGAAGATGAGCTGCTCGGTGACGCCGAACGTGTAGTTGCCACGGCCGTCGAACGCGTTCGTCGGCAAGCCGCGGAAGTCGCGGACGCGCGGGATCGCGAGGCTGATGAGGCGGTCGAGGAATTCCCACATGCGGTCGCCTCGGAGGGTGACCTTGCAGCCGATGCTGTTGCCCTCGCGGAGCTTGAAGCTCGCGATCGACTTCTTCGCCTTGGTAACGATCGGCTTCTGACCGGCGATCAGCGTGAGATCGGCGACGGCGCCCTCGAGCAGCGACGGCTGCTGGGTCGCCTTGCCGACACCCATGTTGATCACGATCTTCTCGAAGCGCGGCACCTGCATGACGTTGTCGAGCTGCAGGTCGGCTTTCAGCTGATCGCGGACGGTGTCGTTGTAGCGCTGCTTCAGGCGCGGGAGGGTGCTCGTGCCCGTGCTCACAGCTCCACCCCCGTGCGCTTGCAGATGCGGACCTTCTTGCCTTCGTCGTCGAGCTTGTAGCCCACGCGAGTCGCCTTGCCGTCCTTCGGGCTGACGATCGCGACGTTCGAGGCGTCGATCGGCATGTCCTTGTCGATGATGCCGCCCTGCATCGTGCTCCGGGTCGGCTTCTGGTGCTTCTTCGCGACGTTCACTCCGTCGACGATGACCTTGCCGTCCGAAGGAATGACGCGCATCACGACGCCCTCCTTGCCGCGGTCCTTGCCCTTCAGCACGACCACGCGGTCGCCCTTGCGGATCTTCATCGCCATCTCACAACACCTCCGGTGCGAGCGACACGATTCGCATGAAGCGCTTCTCGCGGAGCTCGCGCCCCACGGGCCCGAAGATGCGGGTGCCACGCGGGGTCTGGTCGTCCTTGATGAGCACGGCGGCGTTCTCGTCGAAGCGGATGTAGCTGCCGTCCGGGCGGCGCTTCTCCTTCTTCGTACGGACGACGACGCACTTCACGACGTCGCCCTTCTTCACCGCTGCGCCGGGGATGGCGTCCTTCACCGTCGCCACGAAGATGTCGCCGATCGAGGCGTAGCGGCGGCGCGTGCCGCCGAGCACCTTGATCACGAGCACCTCTTTGGCGCCGCTGTTGTCGGCCACCCTGAGCCGGGTCTCCTGCTGGATCATCGGTCTGTCTCCGTCACTTCGCCCGCTCGAGGACCTCGACCACCCGCCAGCGCTTCAGCTTCGACAGGGGTCGGGTCTCCATGACGCGGACACGGTCTCCGACGTTCACGTCGTTCGTGTCGTCGTGCGCGTAGAGGCGCTTCGTGCGCTGCACGGTCTTCGCGTAGCGCGGGTGGCGCACCCGTTCGATGACCGCGACGACGACTGTCTTGTCCATCGACGTGGAAACGGCGGTGCCCTCGCGCACCTTGCGCGATGGCCGCTTCTCAGATGTCTCGGAGGTGGTCTCGTCTGCCATCAGCTCTTCTCCTGGGCTTCGAGCGCCTCGGCCGCGGCGATCTCTCGCTCGCGGAGCAGCGTGTTGATGCGGGCGACGTCTCGGCGCAGATCGCCGAGACGGGCCGTGTTGTCGAGCTGGCCGGTGACGTGCTGGAAGCGGAGGTTGAACGCCTCGGCCTTCGCCTCGCCGAGCCGGGTGACGAGCTCGTCGTCACTCAGCTCTCGGAGCTCACTCGCGGTGGCCATCAGATGCCTCCCTCACGCGAGATGACCCGCGCCTTGATCGGCAGCTTCTGGACCGCGCGCTCGAGGGCTTCCTTCGCGATGTCGGCGTTCGGGTACGAGAGCTCGAACATCACGCGACCCGGCTTCACGACCGCGACCCAGTGCTCGGGGTTTCCCTTGCCCGACCCCATGCGGGTCTCGGCCGGCTTCGCGGTGACGGGCTTGTCCGGGAACAGGTTGATCCAGACCTTGCCGCCACGCTTGATGTGGCGCGTCATCGCGATACGGGCGGCTTCGATCTGGCGCGCCGTGATCCATCCGGGCTCGAGGGCCTGGATGCCGTACTCGCCGAACGACACCTCGGTGCCGCCCTTCGACACGCCACCCGTGCGACCCCGCTGCTGCTTGCGGTGCTTGACCTTCTTGGGCATCAACATGACGGGTCAGTCCTCGTGCGGCCGGAAGTGCGGCGTCTCGTGGGTGGTGCGCGTGCGGCGCTCGATCTCTTCCTCGTCGGCGAGCAGCTTCTCGAGCTCGGGATCGGCTTCCTTCAGCAGCGGCGCAGCCTCGACGACCTCTTCCGCGCCCGTCGCCTGGCGGCGACCTGCGGCCGAGCTCACAACCTTGCGGGGCTGGCCGCCACCGCTCGTCTCGCCGACGGCCATCGCGGCTTCGCGGGCGATCTTGTCCTCGGCTGTCTGCTTGTAGGGCAGGATGTCGCCCTTGTAGATCCAGACCTTCACGCCGATGCGGCCGTAAGTGGTCTTGGCCTCGCGGAAGCCGTAGTCGATGTCGGCGCGCAGCGTGTGCAGCGGCACGCGTCCCTCGCGGTACCACTCGGTACGGCTCATCTCCGCGCCACCCAGGCGACCCGAGCACTGCACACGGATGCCGAGCGCGCCTGCCTTCTGCGCGTTCTGCACCGCACGCTTCATCGCACGACGGAACGCGACGCGGCCGGCGAGCTGGTCGGCGACACCCTGCGCGATGAGGGCAGCGTCGAGCTCGGGCTGCTTGATCTCCTGGATGTTCAGCTGGACCTTGTTGTTGCCGGTGATCTTCGTGAGACCGGCGCGCAGGCGGTCGGCCTCGGCACCGCGGCGGCCGATGACGATGCCCGGGCGCGCAGTGTGCACGTCGATGCGCAGACGGTCCCGCGTGCGCTCGACCTCGATGCGGCTGATCGCGGCGTGCGGCACCTGCGTCATCAGGTAGTCGCGGATCTTCCAGTCCTCGATGAGGTAGTCGGTGTACTCACGATCGCTGAACCACCGGCTCTTCCAGTCGGTCGTGACACCGAGGCGGAACCCGTAGGGGTTGACCTTCTGGCCCATTACTTCTCCCCTTCCGGTTCGTCGTCCGTGCCCGTGTCCTCTGTCTCCTCGACCGCAACATCTGTCTCGTCGCCTGACGGCTCCTCGACTGCCTCCTCGGCGACGGCCTCGTCGGCCTCTGCCTCCGGTGCAACGTCTTCGGCGATCACGTCGTCTTCGTGGTCGTGATCGTGGTCGTGTGGCTCTTCGGCGGCCGCTGCTGCAGCCCGGCTGCGCGCGACGCGCTCACGCCGTGCGGCGGCAGCCTGCTGGCCACTGCGACGCGCGGCGCGATTCGAGGGCTTCGCCTCGTCGCGGGCCCGCTGCCTTTCGAGCAGCTCCTCGGGCATGCGGCTGACGATCACGACGATGTGGCACGTGCGCTTGCGGATGCGCGTGGCGCGACCGCGGGCACGGGGACGCCAGCGCTTCAACGTCGGACCCTCGTCCGCATAGCAAGCGGAGACGTAGAGCTCGTCGGGGAGCTGGCTGTCGTTGTGCTCGGCGTTCGCGACCGCGGACGCGAGGCACTTGCGGATCGGCGTCGCCGCGTCACGCTCGCAGAACTGCAGCACCTGGTCGGCCTGCGCGACGTCGAGGCCACGGATGAGGTCGAGCACCGCTCGCGCCTTCGTGGCCGACATGCGGATGTAGCGAGCCTCGGCGCGCGTGCCCGGACGCTCGTTGGTCTTCGGTCCGGTCATCGGCGAGCGCTCCTCTCCTGACCGGCGTGGAACCTGAAGGTGCGGGTGGGCGAGAACTCGCCGAGCTTGTGCCCGACCATCGACTCGGTGATGTACACGGGCACGTGCTTGCGCCCGTCGTGCACCGCAATGGTGTGGCCCACCATCTCCGGGATGATCGTCGAGCGACGCGACCACGTCTTGATGACGCGCTTCTCGCCGGCAGCGTTCAGCGCATCCACCTTCTTGAGCAGGTGGCCGTCGATGAACGGGCCCTTCTTCAGCGAACGGGGCATGAGTCCTACCTCCGCGAGCCGCGCGTGCGGCGACGCCGGATGATGAGCTTCTGGGACGACTTGGTCTTGTCGCGGGTGCGGCCCTCGGGCTTGCCCCACGGCGACACGGGATGACGGCCACCGGACGACTTGCCCTCGCCACCGCCGAGCGGATGGTCGACCGGGTTCATCGCGACGCCACGGGTCTGCGGTCGCACACCCTTCCAGCGGTTCCGGCCTGCCTTGCCGATCTTGATGAGCTCGGCTTCGGCGTTGCCGACCTCGCCGACCGTCGCGCGGCAGTCGATCGGCACGCGGCGCATCTCGGTGCTGGGGAGGCGCAACGTGGCGAAGTCGCCTTCCTTCGCGACGAGCTGCACGCTCGAGCCCGCGGAGCGGGCCATCTTGCCGCCGGCGCCGGGCTTGAACTCGACGTTGTGCACGACCGTGCCGACGGGGATGTAGCGCAGCGGGAGCGCGTTGCCGGGCTTGATCTCCGAGCCCTGGCCGCTCTGCAGTACCTCGCCGACGCCCACGCGGTTCGGAGCGAGGATGTAGCGCTTCTCGCCGTCGTAGTAGTGCAGCAGGGCGATGCGGCAGTTGCGGTTCGGGTCGTACTCGATCGCGGCGACCTTGGCGGGCACGCCGTCCTTGGTCCGCTTGAAGTCGACGACGCGGTACTGCTGCTTGTGACCGCCGCCCTTGTGGCGCGCGGTCTTGCGGCCATAGCTGTTGCGGCCGCCGGTGCCCGGCTTCGGAGCGAGCAGCGACTTCTCGGGCTTGGTCTTCGTGATCTCGGAGAAGTCGGAGACGGTCTGGAACCGCCGACCGGGGCTGGTGGGCTTGCGCTTGCGAAGGGCCATGAGGGTCTCCGGCTCAGCTCTCGAACAGCTCGATGCGCTCGTCGCCCGCCAGGGTGACGATCGCCCGCTTGGTGTTGGGTCGCTGACCGAACGTGTTGGAACGGCGGTTGCGCTTGCGCTTGCCGGTGCGGTTCAGCGTGTTGACCTTCACGACCTTCACGTTGAAGATCGCCTCGACCGCATCGTGGATCTCCGGCTTGCTCGCATCCGGATGCACGATGAACGTGTAGACGTTGCCCTCGAGCAGCGCGTACGACTTCTCGCTGACGACCGGTTCGATGATGACGTCGCGGGGATCCTTCACTTGCTCCCTCCCTCGCTCGCACCGGGCAGGGACTCGCGGGTGAAGACGATCCAGTCGTTCACGAGCACGTCGTAGGCGTTCAGCTCGCCGACGAGCAGGAGCTGCACCTGGGGCAGGTTGCGGAAGCTCAGCGCGGCGTTGGCGTCCTCGTTGGAGAGCACCACGAGGATGCGCCCGTCGAGGCCGAGCGCCTCGAGCGCTGCCTTCGCGTTCGCGGTCTTCGGCGCGTCCCACCCCCAACCGTCGACGACGATGACCTTGCCGTCCGCGGCACGATCGCTCAGCGCCGACAGCAGCGCGAGGCGGATCATCTTCTTGGGCGTGCGCTGCGCGTAGCTGCGGGGCTTCGGGCCGAGGGCGACACCGCCACCGCTCCAGTGCGGCGCGCGGATCGAGCCGGCGCGGGCCCGACCTGTTCCCTTCTGGCGGAATGGCTTGGCGCCGCCTCCACGCACCTCGGCGCGGGTCTTCGTGCTCTGCGTTCCCGCCCGGCGGGTCGCGAGCTGTGCGGTGACGACCTGGTGCATCACAGGCACGTGCGGCTGCACGCCGAAGATCTCGTCGGCGAGCTCGACGCTGCCGGCCTCACCGCCGGCGGGGGTGCGGATCGTGACCGTGGCCATCAGCTCTTCCCTCCGGCCTTGACTGCATTGCGGACGAGCACGACGCCGCCCGCAGGACCCGGCACCGAGCCCTTCACGAGGAGCAGGTCTCGCTCGGCGTCAGCGGCGACCACCTCGAGGTTGAGCGTCGTCACCCGCTCGTTGCCCAGGCGGCCCGCCATCTTCATGCCGCGGAAGACGCGGCCGGGGGTCGAGCACGAGCCGATCGATCCGGGCATGCGGTGCACTCGGTGGGTGCCGTGGCTCGCCTTCTGCCCGGCGAAGTTGTGCCGCTTCATGACAC
>DATKAS010000415.1:0-3127 GCA_035497855.1 Acidimicrobiales bacterium | reverse complement strand
CCCGCGACGAGCGCCGGCGCGAGCGTGAGCGCGAGCTCGTCGACCAAGCCGCCCGTCACGAGCTGACCGTTCAGTGACGGCCCTCCCTCCGCCATGACGACGCGAGCCCCGCGATCGTGGAGCAGTCGGAGCGCCGCCGCGAGGTCGACGTCGCTGCGCCCGACCCGGATGACCGAGATGTCGTCGGGCACCGGCCCTGCGTCCTCCGTGGTCACGATCAGCGCTTGGCCGCTGCGCATCAGGTCGGAGCTCCAGTCGATGTCGAGGGAGCGCGTCACGATCGCGATCTGCAGGTCCTTGCGCTTCGGTGGGCCGTAGCGCTCGGCGCGGGCCGTCGACGCGCCCACGAGCACCACATCCGCGTTCTGACGAAGGGTGGCGAAGACCGCGTGGTCACCGGCGCCGCCGAGCTGCCCCGACCTCCCGTCGACCGATGTCGCCCCATCGGCGCTCGAGATCATGCACATGTACACCCACGGACGGCCGTCATGAGGCGCGCGGGATGGGTCCGCGTAGGCCTCCTCGACGGTGACCGCACCGACTGGCTCGGGGTAGAGACGCCGCATGTCAGATCGATCTTGGCAGGAGCGGCACCGCCTGGAGCACGCTGGTGCGGTGACCGATGTCCCGGTGACGGTCAGCCCGGTCGAGCGAGGATGATGTCCAGCAGCGGTTGCGCCACGAGCGACGCGCTCTGATCGGTGAAGTGCATGCCGTCGGGCCGGAGCCACGTGCCGTCGCGCTGGGTCGGGCAGTGCGGCCCTGCCGGGCACACGATGGTGGCGAAGTCCACGAGCTCCACCTGGTCCGCGTGTGCGAACGCGAACTCCATCAGCAGCTCGTTCAGGTGATCGAACGCCGTAGCGCCGTCGCGCACCGGCCTGCCGTCCTCGCGTGCCGAGCGCGGAGGAAGCGTGAGGATCGCGACGCGGGCACCGTCCGCCGTCACCCGCGCGAGCGTCGCCGTCATTCCTTGCATGATCGACGCATCCCCCTCGGGTGTGCCGAATCGCACGCGCTCGGAGCCGACGAGGCGATCGCTCGTCTCCCACGAGCTGAGCCAGATCACGAGATCGGGATGTGTCTGGTCGATCACCTGCCGTTGCACCTCGGGAACCGCGGCCACGCAGTTCGCTGACCAGTCGAACGGACGGCCCTGGTCATCGAGCGAGAGCTCGTCGGTTGCGCCGCAGCCGGTGATCGCGGCATTGACGACTTGTATGCCCCGACTCGCCGAGACCTGTTGGAGCCCGGGCACGAGGCTGGCGGCGACCGAGTCTCCGATGACTGCGATGACATGCGGCGGCGGAGCGGTGGTGAGCGGGGCGACGGTGAGCGCCGTCGCATCCGGCAGCGTGGCGCGTGTCGCGAGCGTGGTCGGAGCGCTGACCGTGGACGGCACTGCGAAGCTCATCGGCGTGTCCGGTGCGGGCAGCGCGAAGGCGGGGTTGGGCACGACTGCGCTTGCGGTCGCGAAGATCACCGCAGTGGCGACCGCGCCCACGGCGACCGCAGCACTCGGCAGCGCGATCCGTCCGCGGAGGAAGTCGCCCCGTCGGATCGGGAGCTCGACGAGCACGTACGACGCCGTCGCGCAGCCCACGGTGACCGCGATGCGGGCGGCATCGAGTCCGACGCCGTTCAGGTGCGTTCGTGCCGGGGTCATCACGAGCAGCACGGGCCAGTGCCACAGGTAGAGGCCGTAGGAGATCTTGCCGATCCACACGAGGGCAGGGAGGGAGAGCAGCGCGCGGACAGGGCCGCGTGGCTGCACAGCGGCGACGATCACGACGGCGACGACGGACGCGAACAGCAGGAAGCCGCCGCGATACATCACGAGGTCGTGATCGCCGATCCTCGCATACGCGGTCAGGACCGCCACGAGCGCGACCGCTCCGGCGGCCGACGCGAGCCGGCTCGCGCCGCGCTCGCGCGTTGCCCGACGTTCGAGGATCATCGCGAGCAACGCGCCGACCAGCAGCGAGTGGACCCTCGTGTCGGTGCCGAAGTAGGCGCGCGTTGGATCGCTCTGCACGAGGCGCGCCATGAGCACTGCAGACGCGACGAGCACGGACGACGCGACGGCCGCGAGGGGGAGGCGTCGGCCTCTCGCGAGGACGAGGCATCCCCCCACCACGAGCGGCCACAACAGGTAGAACTGCTCCTCGATCGCGAGCGACCACGTGTGCTCGAGCAACGAAGGCGTCGCGAACAGGTCGAAGTACGACGTGCGATGCGCGATGAAGTGCCAGTTCGCCGAGTAGAAGAGCGCGGCGATCCCGTCGCCCCGCACGGCGCTCCGCGAGTCAGACGGCGACCACCAGGCTGCGTACGCAGCGATCGCCGCGAGCAGCACCAGCAGAGCGGGGAGGAGTCGCCGCGCTCGCCGCGCCCAGAACGCACGGAGGTCGATCCGACGACCTCGCGCGAACTCGGCGAGGAGCAGGCTCGTGATGAGGAAGCCCGAGAGCACGAAGAACGTGTCGACTCCCAGGTAGCCGCCGCGCGCCCACCCGTACCTCGAGTGGTACGCGATGACCGCCGTGACGGCGAGCGCGCGCAAGCCATCGAGCGCGGGTTGATACCTGATCCCACCCTGATCTTCCGTGTCCCTGACCCCCCGTGGAACACGTGCGTCATCCCGGGTGTTGAGCCCCGCATGACGTCAATCCCCGTTCGTCGCCTCAATCATGCCGTGCTGTACGTGCGCGATGTCGAGCGAGCGGTCTCGTTCTACCGCGATGTCCTGGGTCTGGAGCCGGTGCATGACGGGTGGAAGACGATCGGCGCGGCGTTCCTGCGCGCTCCGGGCTCGCCGAACGACCACGACCTCGGGCTCTTCGCGATCGGAGCGGACGCGCCTGGGCCCGTCCGCGGTGCCGTTGGGCTGTACCACCTGGCCTGGGAGGTCGACCGCGTCGAGGACCTGGTCGACGCTCGGGCGACGTTGCTGCGGGCCGGCGCCCTCGTCGGCGAGAGCGATCATGGCGCCACGAAGTCGCTCTACGCGAACGATCCCGACGGAAACGAATTCGAGGTGATGTGGGCCGTGCCCCGCGAGCGCCTTCACGAGGTCGAGGGAGCCGCGGCCGTTGCGCCCCTCGATCTGGCCGCGGTCGTGGCCCGG
>DATKAS010000414.1:0-6857 GCA_035497855.1 Acidimicrobiales bacterium | reverse complement strand
GTGGCCTATGTCAGACTGACAACCCCTTGGTGGCCGTAGCTCAGTTGGTTAGAGCGCCAGGTTGTGGCCCTGGAGGTCGGGGGTTCAAGTCCCCTCGGTCACCCCAAACGCCGCTGGCGGAAACCCGCCAGATCCAACGCTTCCGTCTCGATACCGTCAGCAGATGGCTCGCGACCGCCTCCTCACGACGGCCGAGGGCACCCACGCCGACGCGTTCACCCCGCTCGACTGGGGGCTGCTGTGCACCGCGGGCGGCATCTGGGGCGCGTCGTTCCTGTTCATCGCGGTCGGCCTCGAGTCGTTCAGCCCTGCGTTCATCACGACGCTGCGGATCACGTTCGGGTTCTGCACGCTCGCGTTGCTCCCCGCGACGCGGCGGCGAATCGCTCGCTCGGACTGGCCTCGGCTCGCCCTCCTCGGCACCACATGGGTCGCGATCCCGCTGTCGATGTTCCCGCTGGCGGAGCGCCACGTCTCGTCCGCAGTCACGGGCATGCTCAACGGGGCGACGCCGTTGTTCACCGCGTTCGTGGCGACGCTCATGCTGGGCAAGCTCCCGCCACGACAGCAGCTCGTCGGGCTCGGCGTCGGCTTCGTCGGCGTCGTGCTGATCGGCCTCGCGTCGGTGGGCGAGAAGTCGAGCTCGCTGGGCGGGATCATCCTGATCCTGATCGCTCTCTGCTCGTACGGCCTCGCCTACAACATCTCCGTCCCACTGCAGCAGCGCTACGGGGCACTCCCCGTGATATGGCGCGCGCTCGCAGTGGGCTTCGTGCTCACGATCCCGCTCGGGCTCGCCGGCGTGCGCGACTCGTCGTTCGCGTGGCGTCCACTCCTCGCCTGCATGGCGCTCGGCGCCCTCGGCACGGGTGTCGCGTACGTCGCGATGGGCACCCTGACCGGCCGGGTCGGCAGCACGCGGGCCTCCATCACGACCTACCTAATTCCCGTGGTCGCGATCATTCTGGGGGCGGTGTTCCGCAATGATCACATCGCCCCATTGGCGGTCGCCGGCACGGCAGTCGTGCTGGCGGGTGCCTGGATCACGGGGCGCTCCCGAGCCAGCTGATCTCGGGAACCGCGGTCCGGGACGGCATCGTCCAAGAGCGCGGCGATCGTTTGGAGGAACACCCGTAGTGCAAACCCCCCGCGGCTTTCTGATCGGGGCCGGAGTGATTGCGGCGATCGCCGCGTTCGCATCGGTTGGTCACCCGCGCGCCGAGACGGACGTACACATGGCCGGCGGTGCTCGCACGACCACCACGACCGTCGTCGGAGAGCCCACGACGCTGTCGGCCGATGCCGATGCGCCGCACGTGCTGCCGCAGCGGGTCGTTGCCGGCGAGCCCGCGGGCGCGACCGAGTCCGCGCCGACGACCGAACTCGCAGGCTCGATGGGCGAAGGAGAGCCCGAGCCGACCACGAGTGCAGCGTCCACGGCCGCCCCGCTGCCTGCGACTCCGGTCACGAGCGACGCGCGGGAGCAGCGGGCACGACCGTCGAGCGCGGACGAAGCCCGAGCTGTCGAGACGACCGCGCCACCGACCACGGTTGTGGCGGCAACGACGTCGACAACGAGCACGACGTCGTCCACGAGCACCACCTCGACGTCGCTCCCGTCTGGGATCAGCGAAGTGACGCTTCCTGCTGTCACGACCCCGCCGGTCACGCTGGCCCCTGTGAACATCCCGCAGATCACCGTCCCCACGGCACCGGTCGTGACGCCGCCCCCGATCGTGGTGCCCCCGATCGTGGCGTTCCCGATCGTGGTGCCCGCGCAGATCGTGCCCATCGACCTTTCTTCCCGCAGACTGCAGTCCTCGATCGCCTACGATCCCTCGGCCGCGTGAGCGGCACGCGCCTCTAGCTCAACGGCAGAGCAACGGACTCTTAATCCGCAGGTTCTGGGTTCGAATCCCAGGGGGCGCACTCGCGATTGCCTAGTGCCGCAACGCTTCAGCGGCCCGCCCGGGGTCCACTGATCACGGATTGATCACGTAACCGGAGCGATCACAGCGATCGCGGCCCCGAGTCGACCGCGCCGCCTTCGTCGCTAGGCGACGTGACGACTTCGGCCGACTTTGATGGCGTTGACGACAAGGCGGACGACGACTCCCATGAACAGCAGGTCGAACGCCATTTGACTGGTGACGATCACGCGGGCGGTTTGGGTCTTAGCCGCGATGTCGCCGAATCCGACGGTTGTCAGGACGGTGGTCGAGAAGTACAGGGTGTCGGTGCGGGTCAGCGGGATGCCGAACGACGCCGTGTTCGCCCGGTTGACGAGGAAGTAGATGGTCGCGAACAGCAGTACGTAGACCGGGATGGTGAATGCGAGCGACTCGACGGCTCGGATAGTGGGGTATTCGGCTCGGGTTGTTCGAACGACCTGGAATGCCACGACTGCCGCGACTGCGAGTAGGCCGAGCGCAAGTTCGATGACCGTGGGCACGTCGAGGGTCTTGTCCATCGGTATGAGGTAGTAGACGACCACGACGACCGCGACCGTGCCGATCGTGCGCAACGTCGCCCATACGATCAGCTGTCTTTGCCGGGCGCGAGATAGGGCCTCGAAGGAGGGGGTCGTTGTCTCCGACGGCGTCATGCGGGGCACTTGTTGAGCTGTCGGGCTCTCATGCCACGGCCGTGGGCGTCCGCTTCTGGGCCTGGTCGACCAGCAGCATGACGAGCCAGGCGATCCCGACCCCCGCGAACGTGAACAGGACGCGGTGGAACTCTGCGGTGAGGTCGGTTGGGTGGCTCAGGTCTGTTGCGATGAGCACAAGGCTGGCCATCGCTGCGCAATAGATGGCGTAGTTCACGCTCCGCACCGATCCCGCCAACGCGGCGAGCACAATGATCACGGCTTCGAGCACGTGCACGTTGTCGACCGACAACAGGAAGACGGTCGCGACTCCGGCACCGATGAGCGCGCCGATCAGACGCTGCTCGGCGGCCAGGGCCGACTGGTCAAGCGTGCCCTTGAGCGCGGCCAGGGTGGCGATGGGCATCCAATCCGCGTTGGGCAGATGAAAGCCGAACGCGATCGCCACAGCGATCGCCACCGCGACTGCCTTGATGAGCGTGAACAACACGACCGGGCGGCTCAAGGTCGTCTTCGCCATGTCGGTCGGGATCTCCGGGAAGTGCGAAGGCTGCGCCTTCGATCCTCGAATGAGCGAGGCGACGAAGGTGAGCGCGATCCAGAAGGCGGCGCCGGCGAGCCAGGCGAGGGCCTGCGACGACCAGCCCGAATGAGCCCGGTCGAGATGCTGGCCCGCCGGTACCGCGATGCACACCAGGAACCACGCGTCGAGCATGAGCGCCGATTCGTATCGGTGCACTCCGTACCGCAACGCGAGGCCGCTGAGGAACGTGACCGCGAACGCGGTGATCACGACCCAGCCCCATGGTCCACCGCCGAGTGCGAATCCGAGGCCGGTGATGAACGCCCCCAGCAGTGCAACCCAGCCCATCGCGCGCACGCGTACGCCGTAGGTTCCGCCGGGGTCGCTGAGCCCAACGAACAGGATCGCGAAGGCAACGCTCAGCCAGTACTTCTCCATGTCGAGCACGCCGAGCACGACAAGCGGAAGCAGCAGCACCGCGACGACCTCCACGGCGCGGGGGAAGTTGAATCCGCTCTTGTTCAGCGCGAATACCGTCGCCATCCGGTTCACGCGATCACCGTTCGTCGCCCGTGGCTTGTGCGTCGAGTCCACCCCTTCGGGCCGAAGGCTCAAACGCTAGCGCTGTCAGCGCGGCGGTACGCCTTGCCGCGCACAGTCGACGTGACGACATCGCCACGCGTGCCGATGAGGATCGCATGACCGGGCGGAGGTTGGCTTCGACCTCGTGGTGGTGATCACACGCTTGGTCGGAGCCAACGTCCCGATGGCGCTGAGCGCAGCGGCGCCCTACTAGATGATGCGCTGAGACAAGGTGACGCTGCTCGAGCCGGGCTCGAAGATGTCGCCGGCCTTGTCGACTGCCTCCACGTAGCTGGCGTCTGCTGCCAGCGCCGCCGCGGCGCTGTCGACGCCCGCCATGTCAGGAACCATGCTGATCCACGAGACCTGGCCAAACGGTCCGTAGAGGTTCCGACAGAACGCGATGGGCGCCTTCGTGGTCGCTGTCACGTGGTCTGTGATCCCAACGCCGAAGGCCATCGCCGCCGCGAGCTTCCCGCCAGCCACCGTGGCGGTCACGATCTGCGCGACCTGACCGACTGCAGACTCGGCCGGAGCTCCGTGGACAACCTCGCGGAGGTGGTCCTGCGGCGGTCCTGCCAACAACGGCGACACCTTCTCGACGAGGTCGAGGAACGCGTTGTCAGTGTTGAGACCCGCGGTGGCTTCGGCCAATGCGGCGTGAGACTCGACCCGTGCGGTGAACGCGACCGTCCCGAGCGGTGCGCCGAACAGCACGGAACGCACCGACATGTCGAGGCTCGTGTGTGCGTTGACGTATGCCGCGAGCTCGGCCACGATCGGCGCTGCCTTGCGTGGTCCACCAGTCAGCGTGACGGTACGACTGAACAGAAGCATCTTCCCCAACCCCTCTCCTCGCGTCCTGCACGGACGCGTTGCACGTCCCCATGGCGCGCGACGGGAGCGTATGCCCAGGCCTCGAGCGATGTCGCCGGCGTGACGCGCGCCACGAAACAATACGTTGACGTATCGCTATAGAACGCATACGTTCTATAGCGATACGAAGCCGTCTCAGTTACGGCGACCCCCCGATCCCTGGAGGAATCCAGATGAGCCTCACTCTCACGACCCCTGTTCGCGCGCGCCCGCTCCACGAAGACCCTCGGATCCACGGTCGCCGCTGGTTCTTGCTCGCCATGATGTGCCTGTCGCTCGTGCTCGTCGTGATGTCGATCTCCGGCCTGGTGACCGCGATCCCGACGATGCAGGAAGCGCTCAACGCGTCGGCATCGCAGGTTGCATGGATCCTCGACGCGTACGCGATCGTGTTCGCTGGCTCGCTGCTCACCGCCGGCGCTCTCGGCGACCGGTTCGGCCGCAAGCGCGCCCTGCTCATCGGGTTGGTGGTGTTCGGAGCCGGAGCGCTGTTCGCCGGTCTGGCCTCGAGCGCGGGGCAAGTGATCGCGGGTCGCGGGGTGATGGGCATCGGCGCCGCACTCGTGATGCCGGCGACGCTGTCGATCATCACCACGATCTTCCCGCCTGAAGAGCGGGGACGAGCGCTCGCGGTGTGGGCCGGCTTCGCGGGAGCGGGTGGCGCGATCGGTCCGATCGTGTCGGGAGCTCTCCTCGAGAGCTACTGGTGGGGATCGGCCGTGCTCGTGAACCTGCCATTGGTCGCGGCGACGTTCATCGCGATCTGGATCTTCGCTCCGGAGTCGCGTGACGAGGACCAGACACCGCTCGATCCGGTCGGCGCAGTCCTCTCGCTCGCGGGTCTCGGCGCGCTGGTGTTCACGATCATCCAAGGCGGAGAGAACGGCTGGACGACGACGCCCGTGCTCGTCGCCGCGGTCGTCGCGGTCGTCGCGCTCGTCGGCTTCCTGCGATGGGAGCGCCGCACCGAGCATCCGATGCTGCCGTTGACCTTGTTCGAGGATCGGCGGTTCAGCATCGGCAGCGCCGTCGTGACCGTCGCGTTCTTCGTGATGTTCGGCTTCTTCTTCCTCGCCACGCAGTACCTGCAGTTCGCGCGGCAGTACTCGCCGTTGGAGGCGGGCCTCGCGTTGCTGCCGCTCCCCATCGTCTTCGTCGCAGCGTCACCCCGGAGCGCGGTGCTCGCCGCCCGCTACGGCGCCGGTCGCATCATGGCCGCGGGCCTCGTCATCGTCGCCGGTGGCTTCATCATCCTGAGCGACATCACCCCGACCTCTCCGTACCTCCTGCTCGCAGTCGCGTTCGGCGTGCTGGGCGCCGGCATGGGGTTGACCGCCGCTCCCGCGACGGGCGAGATCATGAGCGCCGTCCCGCTCTCGAAGGCCGGCGTGGGCTCGGCCATGAACGACACGACCCGCGAGCTCGGCGGTGCGCTCGGCATCGCGATCCTCGGGAGCATCGCGACCAGCGCCTACCGCTCGGCGATCAACGTCTCCGGGCTCGGGCTCGGAGCGGGCGAGCAACGGCTCGCCGAGGAGTCGATCGGTGCCGCCGCGCGTGTCGCCGGGCAGGTCCCCGCGGGCGCCGAGGTGAGCGCGCACGCTGCCAGCGCCTACACCGATGCGTTCGCTCTCGCGAGCGCCGTCTCCGTGGGGATCGTGCTCGTCGCGGCGATCGCGGTGTGGTTCTTCTCCCCGAAGCCCAGCGCCGATCCGGTTGACGAGCTCGTCGACGACGTGTTCGAGCTGGAGCTGGCGATGGTTCCCGTCGGCGTCGGCGACACGTCAGAATGACATGGTGCCGCTCGACCAAGACCCGCGCATCGAGCGCTCCCGGCGAGTCATCCTCGAGGCTGCCCTCGCAGAGCTCGGCGAAGTCGGCTACGGCGCGCTGACGATCGAGTCCGTTGCTGCCCGGGCCGGTGTCGGCAAGAGCACGATCTACCGCCACTGGTCCGGGAAGCTGGCGCTCGTCGAAGACGCGTTCCGCACCATGAAGGCACAGGTGCTCATCCCCGACGAGGGCACGATCCGCGAGCGGATCATCGGGTTCCTCGAGCAGGTCGCCCACTTCGTCGAGGAGTCGACGTACTCCGCATGCATGCCCGCACTCATCGAAGCGTCCGAGCGAGATCCGCAGGTGCGTGCCTTCCACTGCAACTTCAGCGCCGAACGACTGGCCGTGCTCGTCGACGTGATCCGTGAGGCCGCCAAGTCGGGCGAGCTCCCCGCCGACACGAACCCCGAGCTCCTCGCCGACGCGCTGGTCGGA
>DATKAS010000413.1:0-5386 GCA_035497855.1 Acidimicrobiales bacterium | reverse complement strand
CATCGAAAGGGAGCACCCCATGTCCGCGACGTTCGCCATCGCCAAGCGCACTCTCTACAAGTTCATGCGCACCCCACAGCTCGTGGTCGTCGGCACGATCCAGGGCGCGATGTTCCTGCTGATCTTCCGGTACGTGTTCGGTGGCGCGATCAGCGAGAGCTCGGTTCCCTACGTCGACTTCCTGGTGCCCGGGTTCATCACGACCACCGTGCTGTTCGCTGGCACCGCGACCGCAGCCGGTGTCGCCGAAGATGTCGAGCAAGGCTTCCTCGACCGCTTGCGCAGCCTCCCGATCCCGCGGGGCTCGGTGCTCGCCGGGCGGGCGCTCGCCGAGACGATCCTCCTCGCTTGGATGCTCGGCGTGACGGCCGCGATCGGCTTCGCCGTGGGCTTCCGGCTGCACGGCTCCGTCGCCGAGGCCCTCGGTGCGTTCGGGCTGTGCCTCGTGTTCGGCTTCGCCTTCAGCTGGCTGTTCATGATGCTCGGGTTGTTCGCCGGGAACGCGCAAGCCGCGCAAGGCATGTCGCTTCTCGTCTTCCCCCTCACCTTCGTGTCGAGCGCATACGTGCGCACCGACACCATGCCGAGCTGGATGAGCTGGATCGCCGAGCACCAACCGATCACTGCGATGGTCGATGCCGTACGTTCGCTGACGCTCGGCGATCGATCGACCGAGGTGCTCGGTCACGCGAGCGGTCACTACGTGCCGGCGGCGCTCGTCTGGTCAGTGGTGATCGTCGCTGCGTTCGCACCCATCGCCGTGGCCCGCTCACGGCATGGGTGATCGTCCACAGGGCTGACCTGGAGGTATTGGGGGATCACCAAAGGGATCGAATGACCCCGCTACCTTCGTCGGCTTGATCGACACCTTCATGGCGGTCCGTGCGGCGGCACCTGGGAGCCGCAATGGATCGCCACCCTCGACGACCTGAGCTCAACGACGCGATGGCGCTCGCCCTCGCCGGTGCCCGCTCCGTGCGGGTGCGGGGGTGGCTCGCGGAGGAGTGCGAGGCTGCCGCGCTCGAGCGCGTGGCCCGCCAGTGGCCGCGCCTCGGCCGCAACCCATCGACGGCGTACGCGGTCGGAAGGAGCGCTGCTCTCGACGAGCTCCGCCGGTTGACCGGGTGGCGGCGCCGCACGCGGTTCGATCTCGTGCCGGTCGCGCCGGAGGACCTCGACCAGCCGACGACGGAGGCGGGCTACGAGGTCGTCGAAGCCGCTGATCTGCTCGAGCGCAAGCTGCGGAGGCTCCGGCCCCGCGACCGCACGATCACGCTGCGCCTGGTCTCGGGAGCGACCGGTCGGGAGGTCGCGGACAGCCTGGGCATCTCTCCGTCGATCGTGTCGCTCGCGCTCCGGCGCATCGCGGCGCGCTTCGGGCGCTAGGCGGATCGTTATTCCGTCAGCTCGTCCCAGGATGCGGCCGCTTCGTCGATCAGAGCGTCGACGTCTCGGGGCAGGAGCACTCCGGCAGAGGCTGCGCGCCGCGCGGCAGCGGTGAATGCCGCGAGGAAGCCGGCACGGTCGCCGTAGCGGGCGATGACGTCGTCGGCGCTGAACGGATGCGACGACCCGCCGAGGATCCCGAAGATGTCGGCGACGACGGGGATCGCACTGTTCACCGCGATCGGCACCTCGACCTGTGGGAGTCGGATGCCTCCCTTCGCGATGCCGTCCGCGTCGCGCACGATCTCAGCCGGATCGCCGGTGAACTCGATCCTCGGTTGCACCGGCGGTGGCGCCCCGCCGTTCACCCACTCGTGCATGTGCCGCGTCGCCGCGTCGAAGAGCGGGATCATCGGGATGCGATTGATGCCTGCCGCGACCTGCATGGGCGCACCGAAGTCCCGCACGTACTTCGGCGACCGTGCGCGTTGGCCCTGCTCGGAGACGTGGCATGTGCCCGCCGACTCCCACCATCGCAGCCGATCGGTGTCGGGCTGGCGCACGTTGTAGCAAGCGATGGCCTCGAGCTCGGAGTTCACGATCATCACGGGCACGTCGAGGTCGTCGCGGATCATGTTGGTGCCCCGGAGCCGCAACCGGCGGTTGCCCTCGTTCGACAAGTCGGGGTCGTTCAGGTTCACGACGAACTCGCCGACCTCGAGGGGTGATCCGGCACCGAAGTAGATCTGCAGCAGGTAGCCGTCGAACGCGTGCGTGATGGGGTGGATCGCGTTCACGTAGGTGCCGAGTCGTCCCGCCGACTGCGAGGCGCCGAGCGCCACGAGGTGGCGCACCGCGAGGCCGCCCATCGGGTCGACGCCCGCGCGCGGTCGATCCGGTCCCACCGTCCGAGCGGCTTGCGTGAAGATGTCGAAGGAGTAGTCGTCGCTCGGGATCGAGAGCGTGCCGTACCGCTCCTTGTCCCAGTCGACGAGGCCGAGGTTCATCGGCGCGATGCCATGGACACCGACGCGCTGAGCGGTGACACCCACGAACGCGTAGCCGCCCTCGAGGAGCTCGGTGCTGTCGCCCCCGAACAGATCGTGCCCGGCGCTGACGTTGTTCCAGGACACGATCACCGTGCCGTTGAAGGTCGCCGGATCGACGGGCCGGTACACGACGAAGCGCGTCTTGAACCGTGCCGACTCGCACGGCTCGACGTCCCATCGGCCGTCACGGTCCAGCGCCGTGCCGCCGGCGGCCTGGTAGCGCGACGCCGTGCCTTCGAGGAAGTACTCCTCGCTGGCGTAGCCGAGCGCCTCGAAGTCGACGACGGGGCCACCGAACGCCCAGCCGTGCTCGCCTCCCGTGATCGGTCCCGTGACGCTCATGCGTTCCTCCCCGTGGTCCGGTGCGTACCGTTGCACACGTGGCCGAGGACCGTGTGCCCGGGATGACCCGGCGCGGACTTCTCGCTGCAGGGGCCGCGGCCGCTGTCGTCCCTCGTCTCGTCGTACCTCGTCTCGCGCCGCGCGCGGCGCCCGTCGCGGTCGCGCCCGGCCTCTCGATCTGGCCGCGCGACTCGTGGGCACCGGGCCCGCCGACGGGTCCCTTGGCGGCCGAAGAGGTCCGCTTCCTGCTCGTGCATCACACGGCGGAGAACACCGACCACACGTCGGCGCAGGTGCCCGGGATCCTCGCTGCGATGTACGCGTTCCACACGGGTCCGGCGAAGGGCTGGCACGACATCGCGTACAACTTCCTCGTCGACCGTGAGGGCGGCGTGTGGGAGGGCCGCGCCGGCAGCTTGGCGGGTCCCGTCGCTGCGGACGCGACCGGCGGCAGCCAGGGCTTCGATCAGCTCGTGTGCTTCATCGGCGACTTCACGTCGGTGACGCCGACGCCCGCGGCGCTCGACGCTGGCAACCGCACCCTGGCGTGGCTCGCGCAGCGGTACTCGATCGACACGTCTGCCGGTGCCGAGGTCACGTTCGTGTCGCGTGGTTCGAACAAGTGGCCCGCGGGAGCGAAGGTCACCACGGCGACCGTCGCCGGTCATCGCGACATGTCGACCACGGCATGCCCGGGCAACGCGTTCTACCCGTACGTGCGCAGCCAGATGCAAGGCGCGGTGCAAGAGCTGCGGGCGGGAGCGGCGCCCGCGCCGCCTCCGAGCAGCGCTCCGGCGAGCGCACCGCCGACGACGCAGGTCGCGACAACCGAGCCTCCGACGACCCAGACGACGACGCTGCCATCGACGACTGCACCGCCATCGACGACGACTGCGCAGCCCTCGACGACGACCCGGCCCGCGACCACGACGACCCCACCGGCGACGGCATCGACTCGCCCGGCGTCCAGGAGCGCCGGAGCGCCCGCACGCGGCGATGCCGCCCCGCCGACGGACAGTGGCGGCGACGGGGGAGTGCCCGCAGCCATCCCGATCGCAGCAGCGACGGTGGCCGCGGGGGGCGCGCTGCTGTGGCTGCGCCAGCGAGCCCAGCGCGCCGACGAGCCGGAGGGGGACGAGTCGAGCTAGTCGGCTTCGTCCTCGAACTCGACGATGCGCCTCGCAGGCGCGCGGTTCACCGTGAGGCGCAGCACATCTGGCCGCGAGTAGTGGCCGCCGACGTCGCACAGTGCCTTCGCAACGTCGAGCAGCTCACGTGATCCCTTCGCGAACAGGATCTCGGGCCCGCTCGCCGGCCCTGCGACGATCTCGCCGTTCGGGTCGATGATGCAGCTGTCGCCGGTGAGAGGAGGCAACATCCCGACCACGTCGCGGACGAACGGGTCGGCGATGTCGTCCGTCGAGAGGAGACCGCCGACGAGCATGACGTAGGCCGCGGCCTGCGAGGCGAACGCACGCGACAGCAGCGTCTGGCGCGTACCCCCTCCGGCCTGCTCGTAGCCGGGGAACGCGGCGACGTGCACCTGCGTGCCCTGTGCCATCAGCGCATAGCCCGGCAGCACCATGTTGTGCTCCCAGCAATTCAGCCCGCTGATGCGCGCGTACGGGCGTTCGTACACGCGCAGCCCACTGCCGTCACCTTCACCCCACGCGAAGCGCTCGCCGTAGGTGGGCTTCAGCTTTCGATGCGTCCCCAGGATCTCGCCCTCGGCGCTCACGAACACGAGGGTGCAATAGGTGGTGCCACGAGAGACGGGATCGAGCTCGGCGACGCCGATGACGACATCGACGCCGCATCGACGCGCGGTCGCGCAGACCTGGTGGATCTCGGGCCCCGGGACCATGACCGACGCGGCGAGGTAACGGCCGCCCAGCTCGCGCTTCACCCCGACCGCCACCGGCGCGTTGATCCAGCGCGGGTAGCCGGGCAGCCAGGTCTCGCTGAACGCGACGAGATCCGCGCCTTGCGCTGCCGCATCCTCGATGAGCTGGCACGCCTTCTCGGCCGACGCACCGGGGTCGAGGAACACCGGTGCCGCTTGCACCGCGGCGAGGACGAAGGTGCTCATGCCCAGGTCACAGCGGGGGAGAGGGCGATCTCGGCCACGGTCACCAGGCTACGTGCCAAGGTGGAGCGCCATGGCTGCCGCCACCGTGCTGCTCGTGGACGATCGCGACACCACCCTCGCGGCGGCGTTGCAGTTCCACGGCTTCGACGTGCAGACGGCCGACACCGGTCGAGGCGCGCTCACCGCAGCGGCCGAGGCATCGCTCGATGCGGTCCTTCTCGAAGTCGATCTTTGCGACATCGACGGTTTCGAGGTGTGCCGGCGGCTTCGGAGCTCAGGCGACACCACGCCGCTCGTCTTCTTCTCGGGACGCACGAGCGTCGAGGATCGCGTCCACGGGATCGACGCGGGCGCCGACGACTACATCCCGAAGCCGGTGGATCTCGAGGAGCTCGTCACGCGGCTCCGGGCGGTGATCCGGAGAGCCGGCTCGACACAGTCACATGGCAGCCTCGAGCTCGGCGACCTCGAGATGAACGACGAGGCGCACCTCGTGACGCGAGGCGGCGTGCCGATCCCG
>DATKAS010000412.1:0-2063 GCA_035497855.1 Acidimicrobiales bacterium | reverse complement strand
CCGAGTCGCAAATCGCCGGTCTCTACGACGACCAGGTGGTGCATCGCACCGAGCCGTTCACCACTAGCCAGGTGGAACCGGCCCATCCCTGAGCACTCGCCGGGGAGCCGCCTCAGCTCGAGGGTTCGGTCAATCGAGGATCGGCCCGCAGGCGGGTGAGCTCGGCATTCATCTCTCGCCGCGCCTGCCAACGCACGGTGTCGTCACGGATGACGGCGACGACTCTCGTCACCTTGTCAGTGCCAGGCTCCGTCAAGAGCGACACAGTGAACGCGATCGACAGCGGCGTGCCATCACGACGCAACGCCGCCTCGACTGGGCATCTCCGGGTTTGAGCGGTGGCCCGTGGGTAGAGCCCCGGTCGATGCGACGTCTCGGCGCCCTCGATCTCCCGCTCGTCACCTCGTTCTACGCGATCGACCAGGACGACGAAACCGCGGAGCCGAACATGCAGTGCTCCCAAAGTCGCCGACGATGCGCCCGGTTTGCTCACTCGACCCCCCTCAGACGTGGTTCAGTGAGCAAACGGTCGCAAAGGCTGGGCGGAGGGAGTGGGATTCGAACCCACGGTGGGTTGCCCCACACACGCTCTCCAGGCGTGCCGATTCGTCCGCTCTCGCATCCCTCCCGACAGCGCGTCATGCGAGCGCTGACGCGCCCGCCATCTCAGGGCGACGGCCAGGCGATCTGCGGCACACAGCAGGATCCGCTGAGAGCTGCTGCCTCCCGGCCCTGACTCGGTTCACGGGCTGCCGTTGCACAGGACCCGGCCGCCACCTGACATGGCGGGCGCGGCGACAAGGGTAGCCCGGCGACGAGCCGGACAGCCGGTCGACAGTCGCCCGGTAGTCTCCCGGCATGGCGGAGCATCAGGCCCTCTACCGCCGCTATCGCTCCCAACGCTTCGACGAGGTCCTCGGGCAAGACCACGTCGTGCGGGCGCTTCGCAACGCGGTCCGCGACGACCGCGTGTCGCACGCGTATCTCTTCAGCGGGCCACGGGGCACCGGCAAGACATCGACTGCGCGCATCCTCGCGAAGGCTCTGAACTGCCCGAACGTCACCGAAGGCGAGCCATGTGGCGAGTGCGAGGTCTGCCGCGCCATCGAGCACGGCACCTCGTTCGACGTGTTCGAGCTCGACGCGGCGTCGAACAACGGCGTCGACAGCATCCGCGAGCTCAACGAGCGCGCCGCGCTCGGCACCGCCGGTCGCCGGAAGGTGTACATCCTCGACGAGGTCCACATGCTGTCGAAGGGCGCGTCCAACGCCCTGCTGAAGACGCTGGAGGATCCGCCGGCCCACGTCGTGTTCGTGCTCGCGACCACGGACCCGCAGAAGGTCGAACGCACGATCAGCAGCCGCACCCAGCACCTGCAGTTCCACCTCCTGCCGATCGACGTGCTGTCCGAGCACATCGAGCACATCGCGAAGGATGCGGGCCTCGACCTACCACCGGGCGCGCTCGACTACGTGCTGCGCGTCGGTGGTGGCTCCGCGCGAGACACGCTGTCCGCGCTCGACCAAGTGATCGCGGCGGGCTCGATCCCGGACGACGGTCCGTCGGTCGAAGACATCGTCGACGCCCTCGCGGATCGCGATGCCGCCGCCGTGCTCACGCGTGTGGCCGAAGCGGTCGGATCGGGAACCGAGGTACGCGGGCTCACCGAGCGGCTCATCGCCTGGCTGCGCGACACGTTCCTCGTCGCGATGGCGCCCGATGTCGTCGAGCTCTCGGAGGCGTCGCGCACGCGCGCAGCCGACCAGGCCGAGCGCCTCGGCGCGGCGGCGACAGTGCGCGCGCTCGAGGTGCTCGGTGCTGCTCTCGTGGAGATGCGTCATGCGACCGACCCGCGGGTGCTGCTCGACGTCGCACTCGTCCGCATCGCCAACCCTGCGGTCGACGACAGCCCGGGCGCGCTGCTCGAACGGATCGAACGGCTCGAGCGCTCGGGCCCGGCGCCGGCGGCGCCCCCCAGCGCACCCGCGCCCACGAGCGGGGCACGAGCCGCGCTCGGCAGCCACGCGCGCAAGACGTCGCCGGAGCCACGCGTCGACGAGGA
>DATKAS010000411.1:0-11008 GCA_035497855.1 Acidimicrobiales bacterium | reverse complement strand
CAGGTTCGTGCTGTTGGGTGGCGTCGAGATCGGCCCCGAGACGCTGCTGCGTTGGTACGTGCTCCACGTCCTCATGTTCCCGTTCATCACCGTCATCTTCATGGCCGTCCACTTCTGGAGGGTTCGCAAGGATGGCGGCATCTCCGGACCGCTGTAGCCATGACCGAGATCCCCGAACACCTGCGCAAACGAGCCGAGGAGGCGAGGGCGAAGGCCGCCGCCGCGAAGGGCGAGGCCCCACCTTCGGAGGCACCGGCCGAGAGCTCCGCCGCGGCGTCTGACGCGCCCGCGCCAGGCACTGGCGCAGACAGCACAGCGGAGTCGCGCATACCGGCGCACCTGCTCGAGCGCAGCAAGGCGGCTCGTGCGAAGTCCGAGGGCGCGCCGAGCGAGGTCGCGGTGCCCGCCGGCGTCGCTGCTGCGGCCGCCGGCACGGCCGTCGCGACGGCGCCGCCGCCGGTGGCCGCCGGCCCGGGTGGCCACACCCAGCGCTTGCTGACGGTCGTGAAGGCGGGCTCGATCCAGGACGTGAGAGCGACGCCGGTCGACAAGGTCCACGTGTGGCCGCACCTGCTCGTGATCGAGTTCGTGGCCTCGCTCGCGTGCACGGCGTTCGTCTTCATCTTCTCCGCGTTCGTGAACGCGCCACTGCTGCAGCTCGCGAACATCAACCGCACGCCGAACCCGTCGAAGGCGCCGTGGTACTTCCTCGGGCTGCAGGAGCTCCTCACGATGTTCCACCCGATGGTCGCCGGTGTGACCATCCCCGGCATGGGCATCTTCGTGCTCATGCTCGCGCCCTACATCGACCGCAACCCGAGCAACAAGCCCGAGGACCGCAAGTTCGCGATCGTGCTCTTCACGATCTTCATGATGTTCTGGGCGGTGCTGGTCATCATCGGCTCGTTCTTCCGCGGTCCCGGGTTCAATTTCGTGTTCCCGTGGCGAGCGGGCATCTTCTTCGACCTGTGATGAGGCTTCGATGACCGCAGCGACCGTCCTCGCCATCGCCATCCCGATCATCGTCATCGTCGCCGCGATCGGCGTGATCTCCGCCGCGCGCCGCCGCGACACGAGTGACGCCACCGGTTCCCTCTCGCGCGAGACCCGCAAGCGTGATCGCGGCGAGCCCGGTCTTCCCGACGCGCCACACGAGCCGACCGGCCGCGAGGTCGAGCAGGCGGCTGCAGACGCGCGTCGAGGTGGTGGCACTGCAGTCATGCTGGCCGAGAAGGCGCCGGTTGCTCCGTACGTGCCGCCCGATCCCGAGGCGGTCGCGGTCACCCGACGCCAGTTCTTCAACCGGGGCATCGTCGTGTTGATGATCATGGCGCTGTCGGGCTTCGGCGCCGCCGTGCTGGCGTTCCTCTACCCACGCCGCGGCGGCGGCTTCGGATCGAAGATCACCCTCGGCAAGCTCGAGGACGTCAAGGCGTCGATCGTCCAGAACGACGGCTTCTTCTACGTGCCCGAGGGCCGTGCCTGGATCACCGAGTACCCAGCCGACGCGTACCCGAAGGCCGAGAAGTCGGGGGTGTACCTCGCGCCGGTGCTCAACGGCATGAAGAACGGCATCAACGCGCTCTACCAGAAGTGCCCGCACCTCGGGTGCCGCGTGCCGCAATGCGTCACGTCGCAGTGGTTCGAGTGCCCGTGCCACGGTTCGCAGTACAACCAAGTGGGGGAGAAGAAGGGTGGTCCCGCACCGCGCGGCATGGATCGGTTCGGTGTCGCGGTCGACAACGACATCGTCACGATCGACACGAGCACGGTGTTCCAGGGCCCGCCCATCGGCACCAACACCACTGGTCAAGAGGCGGAAGGTCCCCACTGCATCACCGGGGGTGAGTGAGTGATCCTCGCCTCGAACCCCGTCGGGCGGAACATCGCGATCGTCATCGCGATCGTCCTGATCCTCGGCTGGGTCGTGTACGTCGTTCTCAACCTGCGCGGCGCGAAGGCTGAGGTCGGCTCCGAGGTCGAGCTCGCCCCGAACCGCAAGCCGTACTACGACGACGACGAGCTCGAGGGTCGCAAGCTCACGCGCGTGCTGCTGCTCGGCCTCGGTCTGCTCGTGGTCACCGCGGTGGCGATCCCGCTCTATTGGCTCAACGAGCCGAGCCGGCAGGCGGGCGCGATCGAGGGCTTCGACGCCCGCTTCGTGAAATGGGGATCTGAGCTGTTCGCGCCGACCGCGCAAGGTGGCTTCAACTGCGCGGGCTGCCACGGCGCGAAGGGCATCGGAGGAGTGGCGCCCTACACGCTGACCGACCCGGCGACGGGGCAGGTTCGCCAAGTCGCGTGGAAGGCACCGGCACTGCAGACCGTGCTGCTGAAGTTCAGCGACGACGAGGTGCGGTACATCATCACCTACGGCCGTCCGTTCTCACCGATGTCGCCATGGGGCCTCGCCGGTGGTGGCCCGATGAACGATCAGCAGATCGACAGCCTCATCGCGTACCTCCACAGCATCCAGCTCACGCCCGAGCAGGCGCAGGCCGCCGTCACGAAGGCGCTCGCGGACGCGAAAGCCGATCCCGCGAACGCAGGCAAGAGCGACGGTGAGCTGCTCTTCAACATGGAGGCCTCGAGCGGCACGTACTCGTGCGCTCGTTGCCACACCCACGGATGGTCGTACGACGAGCCACTCGTCTCCGGCGGCGGCGCGATGGGCCCGAACCTCACCGGTGGCTCCGAAGGCCGGCAGTTCCCGGCCGCGGCGGACCAGGAGGCGTTCGTGCACGACGGCTCCGACCAGGGCAAGCGTTACGGCCAGCAGGGCCAGGGCACCGGCCGTATGCCCGGCTTCGGCCAGATCTACTCGCAGGCGCAGATCCAGGCGGTCGTCAACTACGAGCGGGGGCTGTGATGGCGACGGTGATGGCCACCACGATCACCTTCGCGTTCGGATGGCAGCCGGAGATCCGGGGCATCGTCGTCGTGCTCATCGCCATCAGCGTGCTGATGGGCTCGGTGTACCTGCTGCTCACCACGAACCTCGGCGCACGCCTCGGACTGCTCGTCGCGCTGGGCGCACTGTTCGGATGGCTCACGATCCTCGCGTCGGTGTGGTGGATCTATGGCATCGGCCTCAAGGGCGCCGACCCCACATGGAAGCCCGTCGAGGTGATCGTCGGTGACACCGCGAACGCGAACAACGAGATCGCCCGCACCCTCGACGGGTGGACGAAGCTGCCCACCGACGACCCGAGCCGCGGCCAGGCGGTCGCGTCATCCGACGAGATCTTGACGAAGGAGTCGAAGGTCTTCACGAGCCCCACCGACTACGTGGTGCTCGACGTGTACACGATCGGTGGCGGTACCTGGCCCAACTGGTTCTTCAACTTCCGCCACGACCCGCACTACGCACTCGTGCAGGTGCAACCCGTCAAGCCGCAGATCTCCGAGGCCGGCAAGCCACCGCCCACACCGGTGGCCGATGAGACGCAGCCCGTCGTGTCGGTGCTCATGATCCGCGACCTCGGGTACCGGCGGCGACCAGCCGCGCTCATCAGCTTGGGTTCGCTCACGATCTTCCTCGCCATCGCCTGGATGCTCCACTCTCGTGACAAGGAGTCGATGCGGCGGCGCGGGGTGGCCCTCGAGAAGGTCTGACCCTTGGCCCAGTACCTCCCGATCCTGATGATGCTGGTGCTGGCGACGGTGTTCGCGGTCATCAGCCGGCTCGTGTCGCGGTTGATGGCGCCGCGCCGGCCCAACGCAGCCAAGGAAGCGCCTTACGAGTGCGGCATCGTGCCGAGCCGTGAGCCACCCGAGCGCTTCCCGGTGCGCTTCTACCTCGTCGCGATGCTCTTCATCATGTTCGACATCGAGATCGTGTTCCTCTACCCGTACGCGGTGAGCCAGCGCGAGCTCGGGTCGTTCGGGTTCTTCGCGATCTTGCTGTTCAGCGCGATCTTCTTCCTGTCGTTCGTGTACGAGGTCGCCAAGGGCGGCCTCGAGTGGGGACCGCTCAACCGCGCTCGTCGCCTCGTGTCCGGCGTCCCGACCGACCGCACGAGCGAGTCGACCATCCGACGGGTCGGCCTCGAGGGACGCGAGGAGGCGGCCTAGATGGGCTGGGACGTGAGCCAGGGCCTCGAAGGGATGGACCACAACTTCCTCACGGGCACGCTCGAGGGCCTCGTCAAGTGGGCGCGTGCCCGGTCCATCTTCCCGGCGACGTTCGGTCTTGCCTGCTGCGCGATCGAGATGATGGGCACCGGTGCCGCGCACTACGACCTCGCCCGCTTCGGCATGGAGGTGTTCCGCGCATCGCCGCGGCAAGCCGACCTCATGATCGTCGCGGGCCGTGTGAGCCAGAAGATGGCTCCCGTCCTCCGTCAGGTCTACGACCAGATGATGGAGCCCAAGTGGGTCATCTCGATGGGCGTCTGCGCGTCGACCGGCGGCATGTTCAACAACTACGCGATCGTGCAGGGCGTCGACCAGGTGGTGCCCGTCGACGTGTACGCACCCGGGTGCCCGCCGAACCCCGAGACGCTCATCCACGCGATCGTGACGCTGCACGGGCTGATCCTGAACGGCGAGATCACGCGGCGGCGCGGCGAGACGGGTGCAGGCGCCGGGGTGGTGGTCGAGGCAGCGTCGGGCGACGGGGCGAGCGTGTCGCGACCCACGCCTGTCGTGCTGCGCAGCGGCGCTGGTGCGACATGACAGACGCCGCTCCCGATCTCACCGGCCCTGAGCTGCTGCACGGGGTGCCGGTCTCGTCGTCGCGAGGCCAGCAGGTGTTGCATCCTTCGCGTGAGCAGTACCTCGACCTCATGCGATCGCTCGCGGACGAGGGGTACGCGATGTGCGTCGACCTCTGCGGGGTCGACTACCTCGAGCACGCGGGTCGCCAGGTGCCCGAGGGGGTCCTGCTCGAACGCTTCGAGGTCGCAGTCGAGTTGCTCGACCTCACTGCGAAGCGACGCACGCGCATCCGCGTGCAGGTGCCCGCAGATGATGCGACGCTGCCGTCGCTGTTCGACCTGTACCCGGGCACCGAAGCGATGGAGCGAGAGGCGTTCGACATGGTGGGGATCGTCTTCGACGGCCACCCCGACCCGTCCCGCATCCTCATGCCCGAGGACTGGATCGGCCATCCCCTCCGCAAGGACTACGAGGTGGGCCGCATCCCGGTCCAGTTCAAGCTCACGGGCAAGCCGGTATGAGCCCGTCGTCGATCGCGAAGATGCACGAGGACACGAGCCTCACCGACGAGGGCGCCCAGGAGCTGCCGCCCCGCAGCACGCTGACCGCGAAGGAGCTGCTGCGTGAGGTCGGTGCGGTGCTGCGCATCTCCGAGGCCGAGGCCAACACGCTCAGCAGCCAGGAGCCGTCCGACGATCAGACGATGATCATCAACATGGGCCCGCAGCATCCGAGCACCCATGGCGTGCTGCGCCTCATGCTCGAGCTCGACGGCGAGACCGTGCTCCGCACGAAGCCCATCATCGGCTACCTCCACACGGGCATGGAGAAGACTGCCGAGGAGCTCACGTACTTGCAGGGCTCCACGAACGTGACGCGGATGGACTACCTCTCGCCGTTCGCGAACGAGCTCGTGTTCAGCATGGCGACCGAGAAGCTGCTCGGCATCGAGCCCCCGGAGCGTGCGACATGGATCCGCATGCTCATGGCCGAGCTGAACCGGGTCGCATCGCACCTCCTGTTCCTCGCGACGAACGGCATGGACGTCGGCGCGGTGTCGATGCTGCTCTACGGCTGGCGCGAGCGCGAGGAGGTGCTGCGCTTCTTCGAGATGGTCACGGGCCTGCGGATGAACCACAACTACATCCGTCCCGGTGGGGTCGCTGCTGACCTCCCGCCCGGATGGCGCGACGAGGTCCTTCGCTTGCTCGAGCTCATCCCGCCGCGGCTCGACGAATACGACATCCTGCTCACCGAGCAGCCGATCTTCCGCGAGCGCAGCCAAGGCGTCGGCCTCATCACCGCACAGGAGGCGATCGCCCTCGGCGTCACCGGTCCGATCCTCCGCTCGACGGGCATCGAGTGGGATCTCCGCCGCGACATGCCCTACCTCGCCTACGAACAGGTCGACTTCGACGTCGTCGTCGGCTCCTACGGTGACTGCTTCGACCGCTACGCCATCCGACTCAACGAGATCCGCGAGTCGATCCGGATCGTGCACCAGATCCTCGACAAGATCCCCGAGGGTGACTACCGCGTGCAAGACAAGAAGGTCACGCCCCCGCCGCGCGCCCGCATCGACGAGTCGATGGAGGCGTTGATCCACCACTTCAAGATCTTCACCGAGGGCTTCAAGGTGCCCGAGGGCGAGGTGTATGTCGGCATCGAGTCACCGCGCGGCGAAGTGGGTTGCTACCTCGTGTCCGACGGCAGCTCGAAGCCGTACCGCATGCACATCCGCGCACCGAGCTTCGTGAACTTGCAGGCGCTTCCCCACATGATGCGTGGCGGCCTCATCGCGGATGCGGTGGCCGTGATCTCTTCGGTCGATCCGGTGCTGGGGGACGTCGACCGCTGATGGCTCGTCTCACCGATGCGAACGTGGCGCTCGCACGCCAGATCGTTGCGCGCTACCCGCGCTCGCGGTCCGCACTCGTCCCATTGCTGCACCTCGCGCAGGAGCAGGACGGGTGGCTCACCGAGGACGCGATGCAGCACATCGCGGAGCTTCTCGGGATCACACCCGCAGAGGTCCTCGGCACGGCCAGCTTCTACGAGATGTTCAAGCGGGAAGAGGTCGGGCGCTACCTGGTGAACATCTGCACCGACATCGCCTGCCATCTGAACGGTGCGGACGACTTGCTCGACCACGCGCAGCAGACGCTCGGGGTGAAGGCGGGTCGCACGACCGACGACGGGATCATCACGCTCGAAGACGTGCAGTGCATCGCAGCGTGCACAGAGGCGCCGTGCCTCCAGGTCAACTACCGCTACCGCTACAAGGTCACGTCCGATGGGCTCGATCAGCTCGTCGCGGACCTCCGTGGTGGGCGCCTCGCCGGCGAGATCCCGCCGCACGGCACGCTCGCTTCTGTGCGCCAACAGATCCCTGCCGACCGGTGGGCAGGCACAGGCCCCGCGGCGCAGGCAGAAGTCGACGAGAGGTTCCCGTCGTGACCGTGACGAACGCGCCGCTCATCATCTCGTCGCGTTGGGAGCAATCCGACGGCCACACCCTCGACGGCTACCGCCGCACCGGCGGGTACACGTCGCTGCGCAAGGCACTCGGCATGGACCCGGCTGCGGTCACCGAAGAGGTGAAGACCGCGAACCTCCTCGGTCGCGGCGGCGCGGGGTTCCCAGCCGGCACGAAGTGGGGTTTCCTGCCTCCGAACGTGCTTCCTCGATACGTCGTCGTGAACGGCGACGAGAGCGAGCCCGGCACCTACAAGGACCGCATCTTGATGGAGCGCGATCCGCACCAGCTGATCGAGGGGCTGCTCATCTGCTGCTACGCGGTCGGCGCGGCGCAGGCGTTCTTGTATGTCCGCGGTGAGATGGCGCTCGCGCAGGAGCGGCTCGCCGCCGCGCTCAACGAGGCGTATGCCGCCGGCTTGGTCGGCAAGGACATCCTCGGGTCCGGGTTCTCGGTCGACATCGTCCTGCACTGGGGTGCAGGCGCATACATCGTCGGCGAGGAGACCGCGCTCATCGAGAGCCTCGAGGGCGAGCGTGGCATGCCCCGCCTGAAGCCGCCGTTCTTCCCGGCGAGCAAGGGCCTGTACATGCAGCCGACGATCGTGAACAACGTCGAGACGCTGAGCAACCTGCCGTGGATCATCGAGAGGGGCGGCGCGGCGTTCGCGGCCCTCGGCAACGGCAAGTCGACCGGCACGCGCTTGTTCGCCGTGTCGGGGCACGTGAACCGGCCGGGTGTCTACGAGGTCGAGATGGGTCAGACGACCTTTCGCGACCTCGTCGAGCATTACTGCGGTGGCATCCGCGAAGGGCGCGCGCTGAAGGCGTTCATCCCCGGCGGTGCGTCCTCGCCGTGGCTGTTCGAAGAGCACCTCGACCTGCCGTTGTGCAAGCCCACCGTCGACGCCGCAGGTTCGATGCTCGGCTCGGGCGCGATCGTGATCATGGACGAGACGACCGACGTCGTGCAGGCGTGCTGGCGGATCGTGCGCTTCTTCGCACGAGAGTCGTGTGGCAAGTGCACGCCCTGCCGCGAGGGCACCACGTGGCTGTCGCGCATCCTCGAGCGCATCCTCGCCGGCGAGGGACGACCCTCCGACATCGACATGTTGATGGACGTGTCCGACAACATCAGCCCCGGGTTGGTCTGGCCACCGAAGCAGACGACGATCTGCCCGCTCGGCCCGTCGGCGACCGCCCCGATCGCGTCCGTCGTGCGCCGCTTCCGCTCTGACTTCGACAAGTACCTCCGCGCCTCCCACCCCCGGTCGGAGGTGGCTGTTGTCTGACACGAAGCCGCACGCGCCGACGGCGCTTTCGCTCACCGTCGACGGCAAGGGGATCACCGCGGAGCCGGGTGAGCTCGTCATCGCGGCGGCCGAACGGCAGGGCATCTACATCCCGCGCTTCTGCTACCACCCGCGCATGACCTCGGTGGGCATGTGCCGCATGTGCCTCGTCGAGGTCGAGGGACCGCGGGGCTCGGCCTTGCAGGTGTCCTGCATGCTCGATGCCGCGGACGGCATGGTCGTGCACACCGCGTCGCCGATGGTGAAGAAGGCGCAGGACGGCGTCCTCGAGTTCCTCCTCATCAACCATCCGCTCGACTGCCCCGTGTGCGACAAAGGCGGCGAGTGCCCGCTGCAGGACCAGACGATGGCCTACGGGCCAGGCGAGAGCCGCTTCGTCGAGGAGAAGCGCCACTTCGAGAAGCCGATCCCGATCAGCGACCTCGTCTTCCTCGATCGCGAGCGCTGCATCCTCTGCGACCGGTGCACTCGGTTCGCGAGCGAAGTCGCCGGCGACCCGCTGATCAGCTTCACCGGTCGCGGCAACGACACGCAGGTGCTCACGTTCCCCGACGAGCCGTTCGCCTCGTACTTCTCCGGCAACACGGTGCAGATCTGCCCGGTCGGCGCGCTCACCGCCAAGCCCTACCGCTTCAAGGCGCGTCCCTGGGATCTCGAGCAGGAGGAGTCGACGTGCACAACGTGCGCGGTCGGCTGTCGCGTGACCGTGCAGTCGTCGCGCAACCGCGTGTTGCGCTACCAGGGCGTCGACATCGACCCGGTGAACTGGGGCTGGCTCTGCGACAAGGGCCGGTTCGGGTTCGAAGCGATCGAGAGCGACGGCCGGCTCTCCACGCCGTTGGTGCGCGACGGCGACCGCTTGGTCGAAGCGACCTGGCCCGTCGCGCTCGAGCGCGCCGCGAGCGCGATCAGCGAGGCGATCTCCTCCGGAGGACCTGCGTCCGTCGCGGTCATCGGCGGTGCCCGGCTCACCAACGAGGACGCGTACGCGTGGGCGAAGCTCGCAAAGTCCGTCATCGGCACCGACAACGTCGACGCCCAGCTGGGTGATGGCCTCTCGGCGAACGTGGTCGCGGGCCTTCCCACCGCGACGATCGACGAAGCGTGCGCGGCGGGAACGCTGCTCGTGCTGGCCCCTGACCTGAAGGAAGAGCTGCCCGTCCTCTACCTCCGGGTGCGCGACGCCGTCCAGAAGCGCAACCTGCGGGTCGTCGAGCTCTCTCCGGTCGCGACGTCGCTCTCGCGGCTGGCTGCGGCGTCGCTGCGGTACCGACCGGGCGAGCAACCGGCGCTCGTCACCTCGTTGCTGGGCGAGGGTCGAGCTCCTGAGGGTGTGGGCGCCGACTGGCTGTCGGCGTCGACCGACCTCGTGGTGATCGTCGGCCGTCCGTCGGTCGCCGAGTCCGCTGCCGCCACCGAGGCTGCGATCGCGGCGATCGTCGCCGCTCGCCCGAACGCGCGCTTCCTCGTCGCTGCGCGTCGGGGCAACGTGCGCGGCGCGATCGACATGGGCCTCGCGCCGGGGATGCTGCCGGGCCGTGTCTCCCTCGACGACGGTAGGCGCTGGTTCACCGACCAATGGGGAGCGGTGCCCGCCGCGACCGGACACGACACGCTCGGCATCCTGCGCGATGCCGCCGAGGGTCGCATCGGCTGCCTCGTGCTGCTCGGCGCCGATCCGTTGTCCGACTTCCCCGATCGGCGGCTCGCCGAGCAGGCACTGGCGGGCGCGCGCAGCGTCGTCGGCGTCGACACGTTCCTCTCCGCATCCCTCGCCGGCGCTTCGGTCGTGCTCGCCGCAGCGGGCTATGCAGAGAAGCGGGGCACGACCACGAACATCGAAGGGCGCGTCAGCCTTCTCTCGCAGAAGGTGACGCCGCCGGGCACCGCTCGCGTGGATTGGATGATCGCGGCCGAGCTCGCGGTGCTGCTGCGCGGCGACCTCGAGTTCGGGTCGGTGGAGGAGATCTGGGCCGAGATCGAGGCGACGTCTTCTGCGCACGGGGGCATCACGCTGGAGCGTCTGAGGGCGACGGAGGGCCATGACGGCCTCGTCGCCGGCACCGGTGACACCACCGGACGGCCGGCACGCGTGCGGATCCCCTCGACCGCCGCGGCCTCGGAGCCTCCGCCGCTCGACGCCTACTCTCTTCGCCTGGTGTCGGCACGCTCGCTCTACGACCTCGGCGTCGCTGTGCAGCACTCGCCGGCGCTGGGTGGCCTCGCCAACGACGCTGTGCTGCGGATGAACCCGACCGACCACGAGCGCCTCGGCCTCGCCCCGGGCGCCAGCGCGAAGGTCACGTCGTCGCGTACGACCTTGCTCATCGACGTCGTTGCAGACCCCGGCGTCATGCGTGGGGTCGTGGCGCTCGGGTTCAACCGACCCGGCACGCGAGCGGCCGACCTCATCGACGCCTCGGTACCCGTCACCGACGTGCGGGTGGAGACACCGTGACGCACCTGCTCGCCGCCGTGGGTGGCGATCCACTGCTCAACGGTGAGATCGACCTGACGGTCGTGCTCATCGTGGCGTTCAAGGTCGTCGTCGCGTTCGCGCT
>DATKAS010000410.1:0-4767 GCA_035497855.1 Acidimicrobiales bacterium | reverse complement strand
CCCCGCTCCCCTTCCAATGGCGGCAGGGCCTGACCGGCCTCTTCGGATGGGGGCTGGCGCTCTTCGCGACGGGTCTGGTCTTCGGCGGGATCCTCGGTGCGTTCACCGAGTACATCGCACAGAACCCAGACGTCCAGAAGTTCATGGAGCGGTTCGGGCTGCACGAGGTCGCGACTCCCGGCGGTTTCGTCGGCTCGATGGACGTGTTCGCGGCGATGGCCGTGGCGCTCTATGTCGTGACATCGCTCAACCGGGTGTGGGAGGACGAGCAGGAGCGGCGGATCGAGCTCTCGTACCCCGCGCCGATCACGCGTCCTCGTTGGCTCGGGGCGTCGGTGCTCTCATCGGTCGCGGTCGGTGTGCTCATCTCGTGCGGCTGCGCGATCGCCACGTGGCTCGCGGTGGTCGCCGCGAACGGCGACCTCTCGATCGGTGACGCGTTCGCGGGGATCGTCAACACGTTTCCGGCCGTCGCGATCTTCCTCGGTGCCGCGGTGCTCCTGCTCGGCGTCCGGCCCGACCTCGAACGGACCGTGGCAGGCGGCTACGTCGTCGGTGCGCTCGCGGTGAGCGTCTTCGGCCCGCTCATCCACCTTCCCGGCTGGGTGCTCGATCTGTCCCCGTTCCACCATCTCGCGGCGGTGCCTGCGCAGCCCGTCGACTGGGCCTCGGCGATCGTGCTCTGCGGCCTCGCGGCAGCGCTGGTGGCCGGGGGCTTCGCGGCCTACGCCCGCCGCGACCTCCGCGTCTGAGCCCGCCTGACCGAGGGCACGATCCCGATCATCTCGGCGCGTCGAGCATCCGCGCGAGGTACTGGTGGAACCGCCAGACCGGATACTCGAGGTGCGACAGAGGCCCACCACCCGCGAAACGTGATCGCGACATCCGCTGCACCGCGGAGTTCGTCGCCGCGTCCTCGTCCTGCACGACGCGCAGGAAGCCCGCGATCAGGTCGAAGGCCTCCTCGTGCTCCGGGTTCGCGGCAGTCGACGGCGGCACCAGCAGCTGGAGGTCGACGTGATGCGACTCGGGACCCGTCGGGTACCAACGGAACCAGATCATGAAGTCCGGGGAGAGCGCGAAGAAGAACATCGGGAACACGCCCACGATGAGGCTCGACGCGCGCAAGATCGGCGACAGGCCCGGTGCCTCGGGAAGGAGCAGCCGCTGCGTCGGCAACCCGTTCGCTTGTGCGCCGGCGGACTCGGTCGGTGACACGAGCATGTAGCCGCCGACCCACGTGTCGTCCTGGCCGAGGGTCACGTCGATGGCGGCGTGAGGGAACAGGGGCTCGAGCGTCGTGCGATGCGCGCCCACGTGGTGGTAGCACTCGACGCCGTTCTCGATCACGACCTTCCAGTTGACGGGCAGCTCGCCGTAGTCGAGGGTGCGCACGCAATGCCAGGCCGACACATCGAGGTGGTTCATCGCAGCTTCGGCATCGGCGAGCCGAGGCGCGAGCGGTGGTGGATCGACGGCGAGGTTCACGAACACGAAGCCGTTCCACTCCTCCAGAGCGAACGAACCGAGGCGCACGTCCTGGCGATCGAAGATCGTGGACTGCTGCATGTCGGTTGCGCCGATGCACGATCCGTCGGTGCGGAAGCTCCATAGGTGATACGGGCATTGGAACCGTGTCGAGCTCCCGCCATCGCCGCCGCGGAACGCGAGGACGTCCATCGACCGGTGTGGGCACACACGCGAGAGCGCACGAAGGCGGCCATCGTCGCCGCGCACGATGACCAATGGCTCCCCGACGAGGTCGACCGCGATCCAGTCACCGGATCCGCGCAGCTGGTCTTGCCGCGCGACGGCCATCCACTCGGTGCGGAAGATGCGCTCCACCTCGAGCTCGTAGAGGTCGGGATCCCAGTACAGACGGCCGGGCAGGCTGCGGGCCTCGGCCAACGGGGCGGCGGCGCGCGCCCGGAGCTCGTCGAGGCACCCCCACGCGCCCATCGCCGCAGCATGAGGACCAGCGGCGATGGGCGTCCGATGGATCGGGGCGGCAACCTCAGCTGACAGCCGTGAGGTCGCCGAAGAAGCCGGTGACGCGCAGCAGGCGACCGTCAGCGGCGAGCTCGCCGATGTCGGTGCCCGCAACAGCGACGGAGCCGTCCGGGCCGACGAGCTCCCACCCGTACCGCACGAACTCGTGGTGGGCGTCGATGCCAGTGGTGCGCCGGAACGTGTGCCCGGCGTAGTGCGTGTTGACGAGATCAGCCGCCTCGCTGAGGCCCGCGTGGCCGACGCCCTCGAGCGGCGGGTCGACCAGCCGGCCTTCCGGGCTCCAGGCCTGGTGGATCAGCTTCATCCGACGGTCGGTGTCCTCCTCGGCGTACGCCTCCAGCCATGCGTCGACGACGGTGGTCACATCGCTCATTGCTCGCTCCTTCGGTTCGATCTCAGTGGACGAGATGGTTCGTGCTGTCGACTTTGGACGACGACCCGACGCAGAGCGATTACTCGTCAGGTAATGGCCGACCGAACGCGACGGTCATAGGTTCGGGTCATGCCGAAGCAAGCGGTCGGGACGCTCGTGCGGGAGTGGCGCATGCAGCGGCATCGCAGTCAGCTCGATCTCGCTCTCGAAGTCGGCGTCTCAGCGCGCCACCTGAGCTTCGTCGAGACCGGGCGAGCCAATCCGAGCCCCGAGCTCGTGCTCGCGCTCGCCGGGGGCCTCGACGTCCCGCTGCGCGAGCGGAACACGCTCCTGCTCGCGGCCGGGTACGCACCGCGCTACCAGGAGACGTCGCTCGACGACCCCGCGATGGCGATGATGCACGCGGCGATCCAGCGGCTGCTCGACGCGCACGATCCGTATCCCGGCCTCGTGATCGACCGGCACTGGAACGTGGTGCTCACGAACCGTGCTGCAACGGTGCTCGTGACCGGGCTCCCCGTCGACCTCCTCGGGCCGCCGTTGAACGTGTACCGCGTGTGCCTGCACCCGGATGGCCTCGCGTCGCGCACGCGCAACTTCCCGGCCTGGGCCACCTACCTGCTGCACCAGCTCCGGCGATCGGTGGTGCTCACGAACGATCCGTCGCTCGCCGCGCTGCAGGACGAGGTCAACGCGTATCCGAACGTCGCCGGACTGACCGCCCAACGCGGCGCGGCATGGGAAGACCCGCCGATCCTCGTGCCCGTCGAGCTCGACCTCGGTGGCACGGTCGTGTCGCTCTTCACGACGCTCACGACGTTCGGCACGCCGCGCGACATCACCCTGGACGAGCTCGCGGTGGAGCTGTTCTTCCCAGCGGACGACCAGACGGCGGCGCTGCTCCGGTCCTCGTGAGGATGGCCGCGAGCCAGCCGGGGCGTCAGCGATTCGGCGACGGATGCACGTCGAGCAACCACGCGGCGAGGTTCGCGGGCCCGTTGGGCCCGTCGATCCCGATGATCCAACCGACGGACGGACGGTAGAAGAGCTTCGTCACGACTGCGATCCGTTGCGTCGGCGCGTGATAGCAGCGCGCGTCGATCTCCTGACCGCCAACGTCGAGGACGAGGCGATTGGTGAGCGAGCCCGCTCGGCTGAACCGCACGACGAGCGGCGCGAGCGCGAGACGCGCTGCGAGCTGCTGCACTCGCTGCTCGCGCACGAGCAACGCGGCTTCACGGTCGACCTCGTCGACCTGGATCCGCTTCAGCGCATGCGACACCTCGAGCGCAGCGAGGGCACTGAGCGCGAGCACCGGGATGAGCCACATCGTGTGCACAGCCTGGTACAAGTCGGCAGCTCGTGTGCGGCAGTGAGGGACAAGTCAGCCTTCCTCCAGGACCGCGTCGAGCGTGCGAGTCGCGACCTGGTGCATGACCCGGTTGTCCCCGGAGCGCGACAGGATCGCGACAGCAAGAGCGAGCGCCCAGCCCCGCGCCCGCCGCCACGTGTCGTCGTCGACCGGCCCGGCGGCTGCGCGGAGCGTGTCCCGCACCCCGGTGGGCAACATCATCCACGCGACAGCGAGATCGGTCGCGGGGTCGCCGGAGGTGATGTCGCCGAAGTCGATCACCGCAGCGATGCGTCCGTCGCGCACGAGCACGTTCGACGGATGAAGGTCGCCGTGCAACCAGACCTGAGGACCTGTCCACGGCGGCGTCGCCACGATCTGATGCCAGAGGGAGGTCGCGCGACTCCGGGCCTCCGGTGAATCGAGTCGCCCGACCGCGGTGAAGAAGAGCTCCGAGCGCATCGACAAGGGCACGCCGCGCAAACGGTTGGTCGGCGCATCGGCTGGCGCCTCGCGATGCAACGCGGCGAGGAACCCACCGAGCGCGACCGCAGCGTCGACGGGATCGACGGACGGGCACGTCGACGCAGGTTCGCCCGGCAACCACGGGCACACGCTCCACGACCACGGATATCCGAGCGCGGCTCGCCCGACCCTGACCGGGGCTGGCACGGGGAGCGGCAACGATGCTGCGAGGCGAGGGAGCCAACGCTGCTCGTGCTCCACCAGGACCGCGGATTGCGCGCGACGAGGCAACCGGACCATCAGGCCGTTGCCGAGCCGGAACATCACGTTGTCCCACCCGAAGACGGGATCGGTCAGTGGGAGGCCAGCGAGATCGGGATGCTGATCGGCGAGAAGCGTTCGGACCAGGCGCTCGTCGATGGCGACCTCGGCGGCCGGCATCGGGTCGGCAGGCATCGCGTGCTGCGCGGGCTCAGTACTGCACGACGTGCACGGGTTCGGCCGCGCCGTCGAGCGTGGTGGCGAGGTCGTCCAGCGTCCAGACGTCGCGCCGGGCGAGGATCGTCTC
>DATKAS010000409.1:0-5726 GCA_035497855.1 Acidimicrobiales bacterium | reverse complement strand
CTCGATCAACTCGGGCGAGCGGGCCACCCGTCGCAGGCAGATCGTTCCATTCACGCGTGTACGCGTTCGCGCCTCGGAGCACGACGGTGCCCGGCCGATGACGCGTGGGCACGCTGCGGACGGGCGGTGAAGCCGCTGGCGCGCCGGCGAACCTCACGCTTCTCTCGGACGGGTGTGGTCGACGGCACGGCGGACGCCTTCGGCGTCGCGGAGCGATAGAAGACGATCTTCGCGACCTCCACCACCCCCGCGTACAGCACGATCATGACCGCGAGCACGACGAGGAATCGGACGGGCAGTGCCGTGAACCCGAGCGCGTCGCTCAGTCCGGTGAAGGGGAGGGCCACACCGATCGCAGCCGCACCGAGTGGCGCCACGATCATCGGCACGCTCGGCCGGCTCCGGAAGAACGGCACTCGACGTGTGCGAATCACGTAGACGATGAGCGTCTGCGTGAGAATCGACTCCACGAACCACCCGGTGCGGAACTCGAGCATGCCGGCACCGAGCCACGACAGCATCACCCAGAAGGTCAGGAAGTCGAAGATCGAGCTGATCGAGCCGAAGACGAACATGAAGCGCCTGATGAACGCGACGTCGAAGGTCGCGGGTCGGGCGACGGCTTCCGGATCGACGTTGTCCGTCGGGATCGCGAGCTGTCCGGTGTCGTACAAGAGGTTGTTGAGCAGGATCTGCGACGGCAGCATCGGGAGGTACGAAACGATGAGTGATGCGCCCGCCGCGCTGAACATGTTCCCGAAGTTCGACGAGCTGGCCATCAGCACGTACTTCATCGTGTTCGTGAAGACGCGTCGCCCCTCGGAGATGCCGGTCGCGAGCACGTCGAGGTCCTTGTCGAGCATCACGACATCGGCCGCGTCCTTGGCGACGTCGGTGCCCGTGTCCACCGAGATACCCACGTCGGCAGTGCGCAGGGCGACCGCGTCGTTGACGCCGTCGCCCATGAATGCCACGTCCGTCCCGTCGGCGCGGGCTGCCTTGATGATGCGCGACTTCTGCTCGGGGTCGATTCGCGCGAACACGGTGGTGTCGGGGATCGCCTTGGCCAGCGCCGCATCGTCGAGCTTCGCGAGCTCAGGACCGTTCATCACGTTGTGCACGGTGATGCCGATGTCGTTGCAGACCTTGGCCGCGACGATGCCGTTGTCGCCGGTGATGATCTTCACCTCGATGCCCAGATCGTGCAGTTGCTTCACCGCGCTACCTGCGTCGGGTTTTGGTCGGTCGAAGAAGGTCAAGAAGCCGGAGAACGTCAGGTCACGCTCGTCCTGCGTGGTCGGCGCGGACGACCCGGGCAGACTCCGGCTGGCGATGGCCACGACTCGTTCGCCATCTTCGAAGAGTCTCTGCAGCGTGGTCTGCACGGTCGAGGGCACACCCGAACAGCGCGCGATGAGAGCTTCAGGCGCGCCTTTGGTGATGAGCGTCGGTACTCCGCCGGCATCGGTGACGAGCACCGAGCTCATCTGCCGGCCGTTGTCGAACGGGAGCGTGCCGAGCCGCCGATACCCAGCGACGTCGCTTCCGAGTGAGGCGTACTTCGGGTCTCGCCCCGCGAGCAGGAGCGCCTGGTCGAGATCGTTCCCCCCCACCGGTCCGTCGGTCGTCATCGCGGCTTCGTTGCAGAGCAGTCCGAGCCGGAGCGGCTCCGTCGACTCGGCGCCGGCGGCGTCCAAGGCGTCCTTGAAGGTGATCTTGCCTTCGGTCAGGGTGCCCGTCTTGTCGGTGAACAGGATCTGGACGTTGCCGAGATCCTCGATGGCGCCGAGCCGCTTCACCAAGACCCGTTTGTCGGCGAGGGCGCGGGAGCCGGCCGAGAGGCTCAGCGTCACGACGGCAGGCATCATCTCGGGAGTCATCCCGATCGCGATCGCAAGGGAGAACATCAATGCCTCGAGGAACGTACGGCCGAGCACGACGTTGATGATCACCACGAGTGCGGCGACGACGACTGCGACGGCCGCGAGCATCTTCGAGAACTTCGAGAGTCCCGCCTCGAACGCGGTCTGCGGTGGTGTGGCGTCGAGTCCCTTGGCGATCTTCCCGAAGTCGGTCGCCGCTCCGGTCCGCACGACGACACCGCGACCTGATCCGGCATGGACGATCGTCCCCATCTCCAGACACGAAGACAGCGGCACGTCGGCTCCCGGCGTGACGGGCGTGGTCGACTTCGCGACCGGCATCGATTCCCCGGTGAGCAGGCTCTCGTCGCACTCGAGATCGTTGGCCTCGAGCAGCCTGAGGTCGGCGGGAACGATCTCGCCGATCCGCAACGCGACGACGTCCCCGGGAACGAGTTGGGTCACGTCCACGTCGTCCTCGGTGCCGTCCCGCCACACCTGGGCCGTGTGCGTGACCTTGTCGTGGAGCGCCTCCACCGCCTTCGCAGCGCGGTACTCGTTGAGGAACCCGAGCCCGACGCTGAGGGCCACGATCACGCCGATGATGATCGAGTCGGTCGCGTCGCCGGTGAACCCCGACACCGCGGCAGCGGCGAGCAGCAGCAGCAACAGCGGGTTCCGGAGCTGGTTCACGAGGATGCTCGCCGCGGACACCGTGTGCGTCTGGACCGCGTTGGGGCCGACGCGATCGAGTCGCCGGGACGCCTCGGTGCTCGCGAGTCCGGCAGCCGACGAGTCGAGCCGTTGCAGAACCTCGTCGCCCGACAGGGCCGCCGCGGTGCCCAGGTCGAGCGGTGCGTCGACTGCGGCCGCCGCTTGCGACGCGCCCGTCGGCACGGTCATGTCCCGATGTCTGGCTCGACGATCGTCCCCTCGGTGCCGGAGAGCACCTGGGCCGCCTGGTCGAGTCGCCCGATCATCGCCGGTCTGCCCGCTTTGGCGACGAAGCGACACGCGGCGTCGACCTTCGGCCCCATCGACCCGGCGGGGAACGTGTGCGACCGCAGCTCGGCGACGGTCGTCTGCCTGATCCGGCGCGCGTCATCGGTGCCGAACCCGAGCTCCACGGCCGACACCGCGGTGAGCAGCAGGAGCGCATCGGCACCGAGGTCTTCGGCCAACAGCGCCGACGTGAGGTCCTTGTCGACCACGGCTTCCACGCCGTGCAACCGGCCGTTCGAATCGCGAGCGACGGGTACACCCCCGCCACCGGAGCAGATCACGACCGCGTGGTCGGCGAGCAGACCCTGCACGGTCGAGAGCTCGACGATCGCCTGCGGCTCGGGTGACGGAACGACGCGACGCCACGACGTGCCGTCCTGGCGAACCTGCCAGCCGCGAGCCGCCGCCAAGCCGCGGGCATCCTGCTCGTCGTAGGTCTGCCCCACGAACTTCGTGGGGTTCGCAAAAGCCGGATCGTCGGCGCGCACGAGCGTCTGACTGACCACACTGACGACTTGCCGTTCGGGCAGCGCGTTCTGGAAGGCCTGCAGGAGGAAGTAGCCGATCATGCCCTGCGTCTGCGCGACCAGCACGTCGAAAGGAAGCGGGTGCGGCAACGTGGGATCCGAGGCGCTCTCCACCGCCAGCACCCCGACCTGTGGGCCGTTGCCGAAGGTGACGACGAGATCGTGGTCGCGGGCGATCGGCGCGAGCGCGGCGACCGCGGCAACAACATGATGCTCCTGGATCTCGGCCTCGGGAACGTCCCCACGCTCCAGAAGGGCGTTCCCTCCGAGCGCCGCGACCACGTTCACGTCAGTCTCCGATCGTCGCGACCATCAAGGCCTTGATCGTGTGCAGCCGGTTCTCCGCTTGGTCGAAGACGATCGACGCCGACGATTCGAAGACGTCGTCGGACACCTCGAGTGCGCGCAGGCCGCGCTTCTCGAACACCTGCTGCCCGACCTCGGTGTCGGTGTTGTGCAGCGCCGGGAGGCAGTGCATGAACTTCGTGTTGGGATTGCCGGTCATGCGCATGACGTCCGCGTTCACCTGATAGGGCAGGAGCTCGTCGATGCGCTCGTCGAGCTCGGCCGGCGGATCTCCCATCGACAGCCAGACGTCGGTGTAGAGGAAATCCGCGCCCCTGACACCGCTGGAGACGTCGGCGGTGACGGTGATCCGACCGCCGGACGCCGCGGCGAGATCGGTCGCGAGGCCCCGAACGTCGGCCGAGGGCCAGAGCTTCTCGGGCGCAACGACCCGGACGTCGAACCCGAGCACCGCGCCCGTCACCAGCAACGAGTTCGCGGTGTTGTTGCGACCGTCGCCGAGGTAGCAACAGATCAGCTGCGACAACGGCTTGCTCGTGTGGTCGCGCATGGTCATGACGTCGGCGAGCATCTGCGTCGGGTGCCACTGGTCGCTGAGCCCGTTCCAGACCGGAACCCCGGCATGCTTCGCCAGCTCCTCGACCGTGCTCTGCGCGAACCCGCGGTACTCGATGCCGTCGAACATGCGTCCCAGCACCCGCGCGGTGTCCTTCACGGATTCGCTCTCGCCCATGTGAGAGTCGGACGCCCCGATGTACGTGACGTGCGCGCCCTGATCGTGGGCCCCGACCTCGAACGCGCTGCGCGTGCGGGTCGAAGGCTTCTCGAAGATCAGCGCGACGTTGCGATCCCGCATCCGCCGCTCCTCCTTGCCGGCGCGCTTCTCCTTCCGGAGCTGCACCGCGAGATCGACGAGCGCGAGGAACTCGTCGTAGCTGAGGTCGGTCTCCTTGACGACGCTCCGGCCGTGCAGATCGTTGCCCACGGTGGTGCTCCTCCCGCTCATGCGGCGTCTCGTTCGATCGGGCAGGTCATGCAGCGGGGTCCGCCGCGCCCACGGCCGAGCTCGCTGCCCGGCACCGTCACCACTTCGATGCCGTGGCGACGCAGCATCGTGTTCGTCGCGACGTTGCGGTCGTAGCCGCACACGACGCCGGGCGCGAGGGCGAGGTAGTTGGTGCCGTCGTTCCATTGCTCGCGCTCGGCCGCGCGGATGTCCTCGTCGGTGCGCAGCACCGTGATCGAGTCGGTGTCGAGGGCCTTGGCGAGTGACTCCCAGAGGTCGTCGTTCTGCGTCACCGAGAGCTGGGCCGCCGACTCACCGGCAGTGATCGTCCAGCTCCGGAGCCGCTGGTCGAGGAACGGGTACACGACGAACGTGGCACGGTCGACCATCGACATCACGGTGTCGAGATGCATCTCCGCGTGCGAGTGCGGGAGCTCGATCGCGAGGATCGTGGTCGCCTGCCGTGCGTCGAGGAGCGCATGGGCGAGCAACTCGACCGCCATGGGCGTCGTGCGCTCGCCCATGCCCACCAGCACCGTGCCGTTGCCCACGACGTGCACGTCGCCGCCCTCGATCGTCGCGGGCTGGTGCTCGGCATCGTCATTGCCGTAGTAGAAGGTGAAGTCCTTCCCGGCGAAGAGCGGATGGAAGTTGTAGATCGCCCGCGAGTGCAGGGTCTCTCGCTGGCGAGCGGGCTTCGCCATCGGGTTGACCGTGAGCCCGCCATAGATCCAGGCGGAGTTGTCGCGCTGGAAGAGGTGGTTCGGCAGCGGCGTCAGCACGAAGTCGTCGGGCTGGAGCATCTCCCACTTCAAGCTGAGGGTGCGACGCGGATGGAGGTCGCTCTTGAGCACGCCGCCGATCAAGTAGTCGGCCAAGGTCTCACCGTCGGCGTCGTCGGCGAGCTCGCGCATCGGTCCGACCAGGGAAGGCCCGAGCTGTTCCGGGGTGCACAGCCGATCGAGCACGAAGGCGCGGCCCTCGGGGATCTCGAGCGTCTCGGCCAACAACCTGCCGTAGAGG
>DATKAS010000408.1:0-13666 GCA_035497855.1 Acidimicrobiales bacterium | reverse complement strand
ACGAGGACTTGGACGCGACCGCGGCGGCGTAGGTCTGCTTGCGGCGGGCCACGCGGGCCGTGGTGCGAGCAGCGGCCTCGTCGGTCTCCTCGGCCGGCTTGTACTGCGCCTCGATCGCCTCACGGAGCATCTCGAGCGCCTCCGACCGCAGCTGCGAGATGCGGCTCTCGGTGACGGCAAGGAAGCGAGCGAGCTCCTCGGACGTGCGGCCCTCGAGGAAGTAGCCCGCGATCACGAGGCGGTGCCGCTCGGGGAGCAGATGCACCGCGTCACGGAGGTAGGCCCGCATCTCGCGAGCCTCGAGCTCCTCGGACGGCTCGGCCACCGTGCGGTCGCAGAGGACGTCGACGAGCGAGAGATCTTCCTCGGCCTCGCCGAGGCGGTAGTCGAGCGCGAGCACGACCGAGCGGAACACGCGGTCACGCAGCGCTGCGAGATCGGCCGGAGTGGCACCGACTTCGCGGGCGAGCTCTTCCATCGAGGGCATCCGCCCCAGCCGGCTCGCGAGACGCTGCTCTGCCGAGTCGGCCTGGCGAGCAAGAGCCCGCACCGAACGCGGCGCCCAGTCGGCGGAGCGCACGGCATCGAGGATCGCGCCGCGGATGCGCCGGGCTGCGAACTTGTCGAACGGGACACCCTTGCTCGGATCGAAGCGGTTGGCCGCCTCGACCAAGCCGAGGACGCCGGCTCGGACGAGCTCACCGCGGTCCACGTGGCGGGGGAAGTTCACCGCTACCTGGACCACGATCTGCTCGACGAGCGTCAGGTTCGCCTCGACGAGTGACCGGTCGGGGGCAGCCGATTTGACCGCACCACGGGTGGTGGATTGCCGATCCTGGGTCTTTGCCTTCGCCATCTTCGCCCGACTCCCTCCACGGATGTCCCCGCTGAGATCGGCACCTTGAGTGGCGACATTAGCACTGAGGGTTGTTTTGCTACAGGGGTCGTTCGGCCCATTTCGGCTGTTCACGCTGGGTGGGAGGTCGAAACCACTGACGGTGCCGTCACCCAATGTTGACCGGCTTTGTCGGGATATGGGCACACTAGAGATACGTCGGAATTCACCGGACCAATACCAGCGATACGGAGAACCAGATGGCGATTCGATTGGGCGACACCGCACCGGACTTCACCGCCGAGACCACGCAAGGGACGATCAGCTTCCACGAATGGCTCGGCGACAGCTGGGGGATCTTGTTCTCCCACCCGAAGGACTTCACGCCGGTCTGCACGACCGAGCTCGGGTACGTCGCGAAGATCAAGCCGGAGTTCGACAAGCGCAACACGAAGGTGATCGGCCTGTCGGTCGACCCGCTCGACTCGCACACGAAGTGGAACGCTGACATCGAAGAGACGCAGGGCACCGCGGTCAACTTCCCGATGATCGGCGACCCCGAGAGGAAGGTCGCCGACCTCTACGACATGATCCATCCGAACGCGAGCGACACGGTCACGGTGCGCACCGTGTTCGTCATCGGCCCGGACAAGAAGGTGAAGCTCACGATCACCTATCCGCAGTCGTGCGGCCGCAACTTCGACGAGATCCTGCGCGTGATCGACTCGCTGCAGCTCTCGGCGGGCTACAGCGTCTCGACGCCCGTCAACTGGAAGGACGGCGAGGACGTGATCATCATGCCGTCGGTCTCCAACGACGATGCGAAGGGCAAGTTCCCGAAGGGCTGGAAGGAGATCAAGCCCTACCTGCGCGTGACCCCTCAGCCCAACAAGTGATCCACGACCCACGCGCGCACCGGCGGCGCGAGCTGCTCGAGGTGGGCGCGTGGGTCGGCTCGGATCATCGACGCGGAGATCGGCACCGCGACGCGATCGGGGTCGACGTCGACGGCCCGCGCGCCGAGCCGCTGCGCGATCTCCGCGCCGTACGCCTCTGACGAGAAGTAGACGTCGGGGCCGCGCCTGTCTCCCTCAGCGTCGAGCGGCCAGCGCGCTCTGAACAGCGCGATCCACTCGTCCCACAGATCGTCGTCGTCGAAGTTCGTGTCGAGGTCGTGCCGAACCTCGACCACCGTCACCGCGGGATGCAGCTCGCTGAGCCATCGTGCCCGGAGCTCTCCCGGCACCGGCTCGCCCTCTCGCGTGTTCACGAACACCACGAGCCGATCCACCTGCGCGGCCGCGGTGTCGATCAGGTGCGAGTGCCCGAGGTGCGGTGGGCAGAACCGCCCCACGATGAGCCCGGTGACCTTGTCCCTCAGGAGCCGACACCTTCGCCCGCGCCGCGCCCGAGCGCGGCCAGCCGGAACGCGTTGCTCCAGCCCTCTGCGGGGGCGCCCAGCGCGACGAGCTCGGCCTGGGTGACCATCCGCAGCTCGTCGGCCTCCGGAGCGCCGATGCAGGCGAGCGCCTCGGCCGCGGCGAGGCGGGTCACGCGCCGAGCGAGCTGGTCGTCGGTGCTGTCGATGAAGTCGGTGGTCGCCTCGATCGCCGCGCGCACCGCCGCCTCGTCGCCGAGCTGCGCGAGCGCCAACATGCGAGCGGACGCCGCAGTGGCGTGATCGAGGTAGCTCGCGCCCTCCGAGCCGTCGGCAGCATCGGCGAGCGCGAGGGCGTCAGCCGGCTTCCCGATCGCCGCAGACACGAGCGCGAAGGCACTGAGCGCGTACGGGCTCTTCGGGCTCTCCGCGGCGGCGTCCTCGAGGAGCATCAGCGACTCGTCGACCCTGCCGAGCTGGAGGTGAGCGAGGCCTGCGCCGACCATCCACTCGAGGTCGCCGAGCACGAGCTTGTCGGTCGGGTCGGTCGCCGCGTTGTACAGCGCGGTGAGTGCACGTTCGCTCTCGCCGAGGTGCACGTACGTGCCGCCCGCGATGGTCGCGCCCATGCGTTCGGAGGCGATCGCTGCTGTCGCCGACAACACCTCTTCGATCGATCGCTCGGCTTCCTCGACGTTGCCGATCGCCGCCTGGGACCGGGCGACGGCAGCCAGCGCCATCGCCCGCCCGTAGTGGTCGCTGATCGAGTGGAACAGGTCGCGGGCTTCGCTCGCGAGTGGGAGCGCAGCCTTGGCGCGCCCGCGCCACAGCCGAAGGTTCGCGAGGAGCACGAGCATCATGCCGTGCGCCCACTTGTCGCTCTCGCGCGCGCCGATGGCGAGCTCGGCGAGCGCCTCGGCCTCCTCGAAGTTGCCCTCGTTGTACCGAACCCACGCGAGCAACCCGCGTGACCAGCCCATGCCGAACTGGTCGCCGAGCTCGCTGAACATGCGGAGCGACTCCTGGAGGCGCGGGTTCGCCTCGTCCAGGTCGCCTCGCGAGAACGCCATGAACGCGAGGTACTGGATCGCCCAGGCCTCGCCACGCCGGTCGCCGAGCTCACGGAAGAGATCGCGCGCTTCGACGAGCGCGGCCTCTCCCTCCTCGTACGTGCGGAGGAAGATGCTCGTGAAACCGAGGTAGCGCAGGGCCTCGGCGAGGCCTTCCTTCTCTCCGAGCTCCCGCCACAGCGCGATCGCGTCCCACAGTGTCGACGCCGATTCCTCGAGATGGCCCTCGCGCTCGAGCAGCTGCCCGAGGACGCTCATCGCTTGTGCGCGAGCCGTGTGGTCGCCGGCCCGATCGGCATCGGCGAGTGCCGCCATCACGTCCATCCGCGCACCGGCAAGGTCACGCTGCGCGGACCGCGCCCACGCCCGGAGCGTGAGCAGGCGACGCCGGAACGAACCAGTCTCCTCGTCGCCGGGATCGAGGAACGACAGCGCGCGGTCGGAGAGCTTGAGCGCCGTGCTCGCCATGTCGTGCGCGTAGGCGCGCTTGGCGGCCTTCGCGAGCCAGCCGGCAGCCCGCGAGCGCACGTCGTCGGGCACGCCAGGGATCGGCCCCAGCTCCGCGACGAGCTCGCTCGCCGCCGCGAGATGCACGGCCACCTGCTCGAGGCGCTCACCGCGTCCCATCGCCTCGTCGTTCGCGAACATCTCGGCGATCGCCGCATGTCGCCGCGCGCGCGACGCCTTCGTGAGGGTGTTGTACGCGACCTCGCGCACCGACTCGGACCGGAACGTCCACCGGTCGCCCTCGAGCTCCAACAGGTCCTTCGCGACGAGGCCGGAGAGCGCACCAGACCCGTCGTCGTCGTACTTCGCCGGTGCCTCGACGGGCACCCGCTCGTCAGCGAGCGCCACGAGCGCGCTGACCGGACCGGACCGCCCGAGCACGGCCGCGTCCTCGAGCGTGGCGCGCTCGCCAGGCGAGAGGGTGTCGAGCCGCGCGGCAACCAGACCTCGGATGTTGTCGGGCAGCTCGGGCAGCTGGTCTGCAGCCTCGGCGGAATCGCACACGAGCGACGCGAGCTCCTCGAGGAAGAACGGGTTGCCTCCGCTGCGGTCGAGCAGCTGATCGGCGACGCGGCGAGGAAGTCGCTCCTCCGCGACCGAGTCGAGCAGCTGACGCGCCGAGGCGCGGTCGAGGGGATCGAGGTTGATCGCCACCGTGTTGTGCCGGCCCTGCGGCCTCCACCGGAAGTCGGCGCCCACCCGGGCAGTCGCCACGACCACGAACGGCAGCGACCCGAGCGCGCGGAGCATGCGGTCGAGCAGCTCGAGCACGAGGTCGTCGGCCCAGTGGAGGTCTGACAAGACCACGAGCACAGGTCGCACACGCAAGTACGCCTCGGTGAAGCCGAACAGGCAGATCGCCGCTTCTTCCCGCGCGCGCGCGGGATCGAGGCTGTCGAGCTGCGTGGGGAAGCCCATGTAGAAGAGAAGACCCTCCGCGATGCGAGCGACCGACTCAGAGGTGACGGCCTCTTCGAGGACAGCCGCGACCGCTCCGAGGCAGCGACGCCGCGCGACCTCAGCCGAGTCGTCGGCGTGGATGCCGGTGCCGTCGCGCAGCGCTTCACCGATCGGCCACCAGATGTTCGCCTCGCCGTAAGGGACGCAGCGGCCCTCGAGCACAGCGGCCTCGTGGTTGGCCTCGGCGAGCGACGCCGCCTCCTCGGCGAGGCGGCTCTTGCCGACACCGGCCTCGCCCATCAAGAGCACGAACTGGGCGCGGCGACGCTCCACGGCCATCTCGACGCTGCGCGCGATCAGCCCGAGCTCGGTGGACCTGCCCACGAGGGGCGCTCGGAGGCGCCGGGGCCGGTGCCCGGGCGGGGCGATCGGCTCGACGGCGATCCAGGCCTCGACCGGCTCCTCACGGCCTCTCGCCTGGACCGGCCCGAGGTGGTCGTACCGCACGACCTGGTGCGTTGCGGCGTGGGTGGCGGGGCCGACCAACACCTGGCCCGGCCGCGCGACGGACTGGAGGCGGTTCGCCGTGTTCACGACGTCGCCCATTGCCGTGTAGTCACCACCCGCTCGCAGCGCTCCCACCAGCACCTCGCCGGTGTTGACCCCGACCCGCATCTGGATGCCGTGACCCACTTCCGCGGTGTGCTGGACGATCGACTGCTGCATGCGCAGCGCCGCCCGGACAGCCCGCTCCGCATCGTCCTCGTGGGCGATCGGTGCCCCGAACAGGGCGAGGATCGCGTCGCCGATGATCTTGTCGACCTGGCCGCCGAAGGCCACGACGTCGGCGACGAGGCACTCGAAGCAGTCGTCGATCAGGTTCTTCAGCTGCTCCGGATCCATCGTCTCCGAGAGCCCCGTGAACCCGACCAGGTCAGCGAACAGGACCGTGACGACGCGACGTTCGTCGGAGCGCGCCACGAGGCCATGCCCGCACGTGGGGCAGAATCTGGCCCCCGCTGGCGCGACAGCGCCGCATGACGGGCACGTCATACCGATGCATCCTACGGTGCGCCTTCGGATCCGTCGCGGGGTTCCGGCGCGTAGCGGCAGAGAGATCGTTTCGAGGAACCCATAGCGTGGAGCATCGATCCCCGAAGGAGCCGACTCCCCCATGTCAACGCTCAGCGAGGCGACGACCGCCGGTCCCGGATCCCCCACCGTGGCAGCCCGCACGGTCGACGCCGCCAAGATCTACGGCAAGGACGACAACGAGGTGCGCGCCCTCGACGGTGTGACCCTCGACTTCGCCGCGGGTGCGTTCACCGCGATCATGGGCCCGTCCGGCTCCGGAAAGTCGACCCTGATGCATTGCTGCGCCGGCCTCGACACCCTCACGTCGGGCGAGGTCTGGATCGGTGACCGGGCCCTCAACACGATGAGCGAGCGCGAGCTGACCCTCATGCGCCGCGACCGGCTCGGGTTCATCTTCCAGGCGTACAACCTCGTGCCGACCCTCACCGCGGCCGAGAACATCAACCTGCCTGTCGCGCTCGCCGGGCGCGACCCCGACAAGGACTGGTTGCAGAAGGTCATCGCGAGCGTGGGGCTCGCTGATCGTTTGAGCCATCGTCCGAGCGAGCTGTCCGGCGGGCAGCAGCAGCGCGTCGCAGTCGCGCGGGCGCTCGCGAACCGGCCCCAGCTGATCTTCGCCGACGAGCCGACCGGCAACCTCGACAGCCGCACGAGCGCGGAGATCCTCCAGTTCATGCGCCGAGCCGTCGACGACCTCGGCCAGACGATCGTGATGGTGACCCACGATCCGATGGCCGCGTCGTACGCCGACCGCGTCGTGTTCCTCGCGGACGGCAAGGTCGTGGACGAGATGGTCGAGCCGACCGCCGACCGCGTCCTCGACCGGATGAAGCGGTTCGGCGAGTAGGAGCGCGCCGTGTGGCGAGTGACGATCCGCGGGCTCATGGCCAAGAAGCTGCGCCTTCTCACGACCGCGCTCGCGATCACCCTCGGGGTCGCGTTCATGGCGGGCACACTCGTGCTCACCGACACGATGGCGAAGGTCTTCGACGACCTGTTCGCAGACGTGAACCGCGGCACCGACGCGTTCGTGCGCGGCGAGACCGTGTTCAAGAGCGACTTCGGGGATGTGCGCAGCCGCATCCCGGCGTCGCTCGTCACCACGGTGGAGGGAGCGCCGGGCGTCGCCGCAGCCGAGGGGTCCGTGCAGGGCTATGCCCAGCTCGTCAAGGCGAACGGCAAGGCGTTGAGCACCGGGCAGGCCCCGAACCTCGGCGGCAGCTGGGGCACCGTGCCCGAGCTGAACCCGTGGCGCATCGTCGAAGGTCGCGCGCCGGTCGGGTTCGACGAGATCCTCATCGACAAGGGCGCCGCGGACAGGGGCGACTTCAAGGTCGGCCAGCGCGTGAAGGTCCTCCTGAAGGGCCCGACCCAGGAATTCACGATCGTCGGCATCGCGAGATTCGGCACTGTCGACTCGCCGGCGGGCGCGTCGTTCGTGTCGTTCACGATCAACACCGCACAGCAGGTGCTCTCCGAGCCCGGCCAGATCGACTCGATCTCCGCGGTCGCTCAACCCGGGGTGTCGCAGGAACAGCTCGCCGCCAACATCGAGAAGGTGGTGCCCGCGAACGTCCAGGTGCTCACCGGCGAGCAGATCACCAAGGAGAACCAGAACGACATCAAGCAGAACCTCCGGTTCTTCAACGTGTTCCTGCTCGTGTTCGCCGGCGTCGCCGTCTTCGTCGGGATGTTCATCATCTACAACACCTTCTCGATCCTGGTCGCACAGCGGAACCGCGAGCTCGCGCTGCTCCGAGCGATCGGCGCCGGGCGCAGACAGGTGCTGACGTCGGTGCTCGTCGAAGGAGTCGTCGTCGGGCTCATCGCGTCGATCGTCGGGCTCGGTCTCGGCGTCCTCGTCGCCATCGGCCTCACGAATGTGCTCAGCGCGCTCGGGTTCGACCTGCCCACCGGCACGATCGTCGTCCTCCCACGCACGATCATCGTGAGCCTCCTCGTCGGCGTGGTCATCACCGTCGCCTCGGCACTGCTCCCTGCGATCCGCGCGTCGCGCATCCCGCCGGTCGCCGCGATGCGCGACGTCGCGATCGACACGTCGGCGACATCGCGAAAGCGCATCGTCATCGGGATCGTGCTGCTGGTCATCGGCGGCCTGCTCCTGTTCCGCGGCCTCGCCAAAGGAGGGGGCTCGGGTGCCGGCCAGGTCGGCCTCAGCGCGCTCGTCGTCTTCGCCGCCGCCACCGTGCTCGGTCCCGTCTTGGCAAGGCCGGTCAGCCGCGTGCTCGGTGCGCCGTTGCCGAAGCTGCGGGGCATGAGCGGCACCCTCGCGAGGGAGAACGCCGTGCGGAACCCGCGGCGTACCGCGTCGACGGCCGCCGCGCTGATGATCGGCGTCGGCATCGTCGTCTTCATCTTGGTGCTGGCTGCGTCCATCAAGCAGTCGATCGCGGACATCACGAACAGCCAGCTGAAGGCGGACTACATCATCAACACCACGGGCGGCTTCAACAGCGTGGGCTTCAGCCCCGATCTCGCGAAGCGCGTCGGTGAGCTGCCCGACGTGCAGAGCGTGTCGGGCATGCGGTTCGGAGCGATGCAGGTCGAGGGCAGCACGAAGTTCGTCTTCGCCATAGACCCGACGACCATCGAGGATGTCTTCGACTTCGTCGACGTCGTCGGGAACATCGAAGACCTCAGCGAGATCAACACCATCGCCGTCGACAAGGACGTGGCGGAGAAGAACGGCTGGACGATCGGGTCGACCGTCGACGTGACGTTCGCGAGCGAGACCGCGCCGATGAAGATCGTCGCGTTGATCAACGGCACGAAGGCCCCGTCGAACTGGGGCATGGGGATCCCGACGTACGAGCTCCACTTCTCCGACCAGTTCGATTCGCAGGTCTTCATCAAGCTGAAGCCGGGAGCAGACGCCGCGTCGTTCGAGAAGCAGGTCGACGACATCCTGAAGGACTATCCGACCGCTCAGCTGCAGACGCCCGACGAGTTCAAGGCTTCGGCCGCGAGTCAGGTCAACCGGATCGTGCGGATCATCTACGCGCTGCTCTTCCTCGCGATCATCATCGCCCTGCTCGGCATCGCGAACACGTTGGCGTTGTCCATCTACGAGCGCCGCCACGAGATCGGGCTGCTGCGCGCCGTCGGCATGACCCGGCGACAGGTGCGGTCCTCGGTGCGATGGGAGTCGGTGATCATCGCGTTGTTCGGCACCGCGCTCGGGCTGGTCATCGGCATCGTCTTCGGCGCAGCGATCGTGCGGTCGCTCCGCTCGCTCGGCTTCACGGGCTTCGTGATCCCGCTCGGCCAGCTGCTCGTCGTCGCGGTCATCGCTGCCATCGCCGGCGTGATCGCGGCGATCCAACCGGCACGCAAGGCCGCGAAGCTCGACATCCTCGCCTCGATCGCCACCGAGTGACACGTGGCCGGCTACTCGGGCACGCCGCTCGCCAGGAAGCTCGGGATCAAGGACGGCGCCGAGGTGGTGAGCCTCGATGCGCCCCCGGGCTTCGTCGGCCTGATCGACGGCGTGCCGCTGATCGCGGCCTCTCGCGTGCCGAAGCGCGCCGATGTGATCGTCGCGTTCTTCACCGAGCGTGCCGAGCTCGAGCGGCGCATCGAGCCATGCGGGAAGGCGATCTTCCCGGACGGCGGGCTGTGGGTCGCGTGGCCGAAGCGCGCCTCCGGAGTGCCAACCGACATCACGGAGGACACGGTGCGTGAGGTCGCGCTGCCGCTCGGCCTCGTCGACAACAAGGTGTGCGCGATCGACGACGTGTGGTCAGGGCTGCGCGTCGTGTGGCGGCGCGATCGCCGCTGACCCGCTACGGAGCGACGCGCAGCTGACAGCCCGGGCACCAGTAGGTGACCCGCGCGTTGACGCCCTGACGCATCACTTCGACGGGCGTGTGACACCGCAGGCAAGGCTTGCCCGCACGGCCGTACACGGCGAGCCCTCCGGTCACCGTCGCGCGCTCGCCACCGCCGAGGTTCGCTTGCAGGAGGTCGGCCGCGGTCTCCACGAGGACGAGGCACGCCCGCGGCGCGAGCGCGCGGAGCTGGGTCCGCGGATCGAGCCGGCACGCCCACAGCACCTCGCTCTTGTAGACGTTGCCGACGCCGCAGCAGATGCGTTGATCGAGCAGGACGTCGCCGATCTCCTCGTGCCCGTCGCAGTACCGCGCCATCCGCTCCACGCAGGCCATGTGATCGGCATCCGCGCGGCACAAGTCGGGGCCGAGCGATCCGAGCCCGGGGTGGCGCCGCCGGTCCTCGATGCGGAAGACCTCGACGAGGGGCGCGTTGAAGCACACCGCGAGCCATCCCGGCACCTGGAGCACGACCCGCGCAGAGGAGAGTCGCTTCCGCCACGTCTCGCCGGGACGGTAGAGGTGCCACGACCCCGTCATCCGCATGTGCGTGTGCAAGACGATGCCGTCGTCGAAGGTGATCTCGAGGTGCTTCCCGGTCGCTTCGACCGCCTCGATGACCGACCCGACCTGCGGACGGAGCCCGACGAGTCGCGGCGCTTCGAACCGCTCGAGCCGGCGCCCGATCAGCGCGGGCCGGAGCCGCGCCGCGGTGCGGTGGATCGTGTCTCCCTCAGGCACGGGGAGCGCGAACGCCCGAAGGCTCAGCGCCATCCTCTTCAGGACAGCAGATCAGCGGTCGCTCGCGGTGGATCACGCGCGCAGCACGAGCCCGCGGTAGCCGTCGACGAAGCCCGCCGCCCGCAGCATCGGCCCGACCGCTGCATCCGCGGGGCGCTCCCCGTCGATGCGGTGGAGCTCGAGCGAGCGAAGTCGTCCGTCCTTCACGATCCCCGCGAGGACGTCAGCCCATCGGTCGTCCTCGGTCGCGCCGGGGAACGTCACCAGGCTCCGGCCGCTCCGGTCGAGGTAGACGATCGGCTCGCCGTCGACGAGGACGACCATCGAGCCGGCCGACCGCGCCGGCCGACCAGCGGACGGCGGCCACGGCAGCGCGCCGCCGTGCAGCTGCGCGGGGTCGGTCGCCGCCAGCACGACCGCGGTCGATCCGCTCGGCTCGGTCACCTCGCGATGGGCCCGTAGCCGATCGACGGCGCCGGGGAGGGCGAACTGCGTCGCTCCGAGCCCCGCGACGAAGTAGCCACGGCGCACCTGGCCGCGCTCCTCCAGCGCCTTGAGCACGGGGTACACACCGGCAAACCCGCCCTCGACGCCCTCGGCCAGGGCGGCTTCGCGTGTGAGCACGCCGTGACGTTCCAGGAGCTGCAACGCGGCGGCGTGGCTCGCTTCTGTCGCCGAGGCAGGCGGCTGCGCGAGCGGCGACACCAGCGACCACCGACCTGCGCCGGCGGGTGGGCCGATGCGAGTGAGACGGCCGGGCCGCGGCCGACTCGTCTTGGGGGACGTTCGTCGCGGCTTGCCCCCGAGCAGCGCGCGCAGCGCGACGAGGGAGTCGTTCGTCACCTCGCCCGCCCACACGAGGTCCCAGAGCGCTTCGAGAAGCTCGGCGTCGGTCGCACCGGTCGCGGCAGCGCGCAGCTCGGACCAGAAGCTCGCGCCGCGTTGCGCGAGGTGCGCGCGCACCGCGTCGTGGACCGGCCCAGTGGGAGGCTCGATCACCTCGGACGTCGACAGCATGAGGCGCGCCTGGTCGCGGAAGAACAGCCGCACGCGTCCATCCGCGGCGCCGATCGCACCTGCGCCCACCCACACGACGTCGCCCGACGTGCAGAGCGCGTCGAGGTGGGCAGGTGCGTAGCCGCGCAGTCGTGCGGGAAGCACGTCCGACTCGAGAGCAGAGGCGACGATCGGCGCCCCCTGCAGCTGGCCGAGCACCTCGACGAGCCCGTCGACCCCATGTCGAGCACCGGTGTGGATGCCGTGCCAAGCCAGCGCAAAGCGCGCGAACGCCTCGGGTTCGACCGGCTCGACCTCGCGTCGCAGCGCGGCGAGCGATCGCCTCCGGAGCTGGCGGAGGACGTCGACGTCGCACCACTCGCGTTCGACGCCATCGGGACGGAACTCGCCGCGCACGACCCTGCCGTCCGCCTCGAGCGCACCGAGGGCTGCCAGCACGCGCGTGACCGGGACACCGAGCCGGGCCGCAGGCGCACCCGCGAGGAACGGTCCGTGCGTCGCCGCGTAGCGCGCGACGAGCTCGTCGAGCGCATGCTCGACCGGTTGCGTGCAGACCGCGGGCAGGCCGAGCGGGATCGCGGTGCCCAGACCGTCGCGCAATCGCCCCGCATCGTGTTCGTCCGCGTATCGCTCGGCGCCACCGACGCGCACAGCGATCGCCCGGCGCTCGGCGGCGAGCTGATCGACGGCGACTCGAGCGTCGAGGTCGGGAGCACAGCGAACCGCCAGCTCGTCGAACGACAGGTCGCCGAGCAGCCGAAGAAGGTCGTGCACCTCGTCCGCCGTCCGCGCGTGGCGCGCGGGCGACAGGCGCTGCAGGTCGAGCTCGAGATCGGCGAGCACGCCGGGGTCGATCAGCTCGCGGAGCTCCTCCGCTCCCATGAGGTCACGAAGCAGGTCGCGGTCGAGCGAGAGCGCGGCAGCACGACGCTCGGCCAACGGAGCGTCGTACTCGTACATGTACGCGGCGATCCACCCGAACAGCAACGACTGCGCGAACGGCGATGCCTTCGGCGTCTCCACCGACACCAGGCGAATCGCACGAGAGCGCAGCTCGCTCAGCACCGAGCGCAGTGCGGGGACGTCGAATACGTCCTGCAAGCACTCACGCGTCGTCTCCAGCAGCACGGGAAACGCCGGATGCTTCGACGCGACGGCCAGGAGATCGGCGGCGCGCTGGCGTTGCTGCCAGAGGGGGGTGCGCTCGCCCGGTCGACGACGTGGTAGCAGCAGCGAGCGCGCTGCACACTCCCGGAAGCGGGACGCGAAGAGCGACGAGGTCGGGAGCGTCGCGACGACGAGGTCGTCGATGTCCTCCGGCGCGATCGTGAGCTCTTCGATGGGGATGTGGTCGACCGCTTCGGGGAGACGGAGCACGATCCCGTCGTCCGCCCACATCACCTCGACCGGCATGCCGAGGCGCTCGTCGAGCCGTGCGCGCACGGCGATGGCCCACGGGGCGTGCACTCGCGCGCCGAACGGGGTGAGCACGCACACGCGCCAGTCGCCGATCTCATCGCGGAAGCGCTCGACGACGATCGTGCGGTCGTCGGGCACTGCTCCCCCGGTCTCGGCTTGCTCGCGGATGTACCGCAGCACGTTGTCGGCCGCCCATTCGTCGAGTCCGTGCTCGCCGGTGAGGCGGGCGAGCGCAGCCTCGGGCTTCGCGTCGCGGATCTCGCGCACGAACGCACCGAGGGCGCGACCGAGCTCGAGAGGCCGTCCGGGACGATCACCGTGCCAGAAAGGCATCTTCCCGGGCTGCCCGGGTGCCGGCGTGACGATCACTCGCTCGAACGTGATGTCTTCGATCCGCCACGCGGACGCTCCGAGGAAGAACGTCTCCCCAGCGCGGCTCTCGTAGACCATCTCCTCGTCGAGCTCTCCTACGCGGGTGCCGTCAGGGAGGAAGACGCCGAACAGCCCGCGATCGGGGATCGTGCCGCCGTTCGTGACCGCGAGGCGGCGGGCGCCGTCTCGGGCGCGCAGCACTCCGTCCATGCGATCCCAGACCAGCCGCGGGCGGAGCTCACGGAACTCCTCCGACGGGTACCGGCCCGAGAGCAGCTCGAGCACCGAAGCGAGGACATCGTCCGAGAGGTCGGAGAACGGCGCGGCGCGGCGCACCATGGCAGCGACATCGTCGACGCGAGCATCGCCCATCGCGCAGTGCGCGACGACCTGCTGCGCGAGCACGTCGAGCGGGTTGCGGAGGTAGTGGGTCTCCTCGATCAGGCCGTGCCGCATCCGATCCACGACGACAGCGGCTTCGAGC
>DATKAS010000407.1:0-10322 GCA_035497855.1 Acidimicrobiales bacterium | reverse complement strand
CAGCTGCGCGAGCGACCCGATCCGCAGACGTGGTCCGCGCACGAGTACGCGTGCCACCTGCGCGACGTGTTCCTCGTGCAGCGCGAGCGCGTGCTGCTGGCGCGGCGCGAGGAGAGGCCCGACATGGTCGCGATGGGTCGCGACGAGCGGGTCGAGCATGACGGCTACGCGTCGCAGGAGACTGCCGATGTCGCCCGCCAGCTCGGCGACGCTGCGGCGATGTTCGCCCACACGCTGTCGATGATCGACAGCGCGGGCTGGGAGCGCACCGTCGTGTACTTGTACCCCGAGCGGGCGGAGCGCACGCTGCGGTGGGTCGCGGCGCACACACTGCACGAAGTGCGCCATCACACCGCCGACATGCAGTCGGGGAGCTCGGGGTACCAGCCTTCGGGGCGCTCGAACAGGAAGGGGTCGACCGACCGGTAGCTCTTGATGAGGTCGGTCGCGTCGAGGCCGACGCGTGGGTTGAGCGTTGGTCTGCCGAACCGGCCGCGCCGCGGCCGTTCGCCGGCGGCTCGGCGATAGCAGCCCCGCTTGGTCCGCACGGCGCGCGCTTTGCGGACCTCGTAGGCGAGCGCGTCGCCCAGCCGCTTCACCCCGTTCGGGCCGGCGACGACGTAGCCGTGCAGGTGGAGGTGCGAGTGGAGCTCTGCGAGCGGCAGCTCGCCGTACCGAGCGAGGAGCGCGAGGCACACGGAGCGGAGGCGCCTGCCTGACAGCGGCTCGGGGTCGTGGACGAGCGGAGGGAGAGGTCGTTCCTCGGGACCAGGGGGTCGGCGGCCGTGGTGGTGTGGGATGACCGGCCACACGTGGTCGCGCAGGCGCTTGGCCTTCTGCGCGAGCTCGCGGCGACGGTTCGCCCTCGCGATCGACTCCGCATCGAGCGCCGCGAGCTCGAGCAGCGTTGCGTGGAGATCGGCGCGGACGCGGTCGTACTCCTCGCGCCGAAGACCGGAGTAGAAGCGGAGGAAGAACAGGTCGCCGGTGTCGCAGCTGTCGTTGCGCATGGTCGTGCCCCTTCGGGTTGTGCTCACCGCAGGGGAAGTGGTGCCGTCCGCTGTTCCGCCGTCGCGGTCGCGGTCGCCGTCGCCCAGTGTGCACCCAGGTGCGACATACAAGTTTTCCCACCGCCACATCGGCGCCGAATCGACGTCGAATCTTCGCCAAGGCGGCGGTCGGGAATTGTTCCTGTGTGTGGTGGGGAGGCGTCCCGAGTGGCGCGTCGGGCGCCGCCCGGCCGCCCGGGCCCCCACCCGCCGGCCCCCCCGCCACCCCGGGCTACGGTCGACCATGGCGCTCCGCTGGTACACCATCGTCGTCGACTGCCGTGACGTCGCGGCACAGGCTCAGTGGTGGGCCGACGTCCTGGGCTGGAAGAAGATCTACGAGGCCGACGACGAGGTCGTGATCGTGCCGCAATGGGTCACCGAGGAGCGGGCGAAGGCGACGCCGTGGGACGAGGTCGGTCCCGGCATCGTGTTCGGCCACGTGCCCGAGCCCAAGACGGGGAAGAACCGCATCCACATCGACCTCGCGGCACACACCTCCGACGACCGTGACGCCGAGATCGCTCGACTGCTCGCCATGGGTGCCACGCGAGCCGATGTCGGCCAGACCGGCGAGGAGAGCTGGGACGTCTTCGCCGATCCCGAAGGCAACGAGTTCTGTGTCTTGACGTCGCGGGAGCGATAGCGGGTCAGGTGACCGGTCGGTGGTACGCGACCGACGGTGGTTGCAGCAGCAGCCGTTGCCGTTCGGTGAGCTGCTCGAGCAGCGCCGCCGGCCACTGCTGGTCCTCCGCCCACGTGGAGCTCCCCGGCGAATACTTGTAGAGCAGCGTGCGCCGGATCTCCGGGCCCCGCCAAGCCAGCGTGCCGTGCGTGAGCGCCTCCGTGAACACCACGAGGTCGCCGCTGGCCAGCGGAACCTCCACCGCCAGCCGCCCGTCAGGCCGCTCGGGCAGGGCGAAGCCCGCCTTGTGGCTCCCCGGCACGACGCAGAAGCCGCCACCTCCGGCCGGATGGTCGACGAGCGCCCATTGGACCGCGACCAGGCCGCAGCGGATCTTCCCGTCCCGCAACAGGTAGTACTGCGCGGGATCGAACGGGGTCGCGCCGCCGTGCAACCCCAGGCCGCTGGTGCCCGGCGCCATCACGATGCCGTAGGCGTGGTCGAGACGGACGTGCACACCGCACAGCTCGACCACGATGTCGAACACCGCCGGGTGATCGATGAGGTGCTGGAAAGCCGCGGCTCGCGGGAGGTGGCCGCTGAACCGCTGGCTCTGGATCGTCTCGCCCGGTGGTGCCAGCCCGAGGCCGTCGATCGCCTCGTGGAGGGTGGCCAGCTCGGCGGGCGCGAGCACCCCGCGACGAACGAGGAAGCCCTGCAGGTCGAAGGAGTAGCGCTCGTCGTCGGTCAGCGGCCCCACCAACCTGCACCGTAACGGGAGCGAAATGGGGAGCCGCACCCGATGCGGTGATTCGATTGCGAGCGGATGCTCCTCCGAACACACCAACACGAGAGGAGCAGTCATGCCCCGCTACCTGATCGAGCGGACCTTCCCCGACGGCCTGGAGGTGCCCACGACCCACGAGGGCGCCAAAGCCCTCATCGGGATCATCGACAACAACCTCGCCGAGGGCGTCACCTGGGTGCACTCGTACGTCTCGGCCGACCGGGTGCGCACCTACTGCATCTATGACGCTCCGAGCCCCGACGCGATCCGCGCAGTGGCCGGCGTCAACAACCTCCCCGTCGACCAGATCGAAGAAGTCCGGGTGCTCGATCCCTACTTCTACGTGGAGTCGGTCGCCTGACCGCGTAGCGGAGCGACGGCACAAGCTCGCCCCGATCTCCGTCGCGAGCGCATCAATGCGCGCCAGCAGTCAGAATCGGCGCGTGATCGCGACGGAGTTCGGGACAGGGCAGGTCTTCTGGTCGCTCGTGTGGCTCACGTTCTGGATCATCTGGCTGTGGCTGCTGTTCATCGTGTTCCGAGCGATCATCTTCCGCAGCGACGATCCCGGCTGGGCCAAGGTGCTCTGGATCGTGTTCGTGCTCGTCTTCCCATACCTCGGCGTGTTCGTGTACCTGATCGCTCGAGGGCCGAAGGTGTTCGACCCGGGCCCGCCGTATCCGTGGATCGGCGGCCCACCGATGCAGCTGGCGACGTGACGTGATGTTCGCTGGTGACCACGACGTCGAGGCGGCGGTCGGCGAGCTCGCCGCTCGGCTTCCCGAGCCGGTCGTGCCGCTTGCGCGAGTCGCATTCAACTATGCGTGGTCGTGGGCGGCCGACGGACCCGACTGCTTCGCAGCGCTCGATCCCGATCGGTGGATGCGCGTGCGCGCCAACCCCGTGCGCATGTTGCGAGACACGTCGCGCGCGCGTCTCAGTCGAGCCGCAAGCGATCCGGACCTCGTGCGCCGGATCGCCGCGCTGTCCGAGCTCGTCAGTCGCGATCTCACCCGCCCAGCGGGTCCCTGGCCGTGGACCGACGAGGCCCCGATCGCGTTCATGTGCGCGGAGTTCGGCGTGCACTCGTCACTCCCGGTGTACTCGGGAGGGCTGGGCGTCTTGGCCGGCGACCTCGTGAAGGAGGCGTCTGACCTCGCGCTGCCGCTCGTCGGCGTCGGCCTCCTCTACCGGTCGGGCTACTTCCACCAGCGGATCGACACGACCGGCATGCAGCACGAGTACTGGATCGAGTCCGATCCGACCGACCTTCCGTGCGTGCCGATCACCGACCCGACGACCGGGGACCGGGTGACGGTCGAGCTCGCGGTCAACCAGGAAGGAGTGGTCGCCCAGCTCTGGCGCGTCGACGTCGGGCGAGTGCCGCTCGTGCTGCTCGACACGGACCGGACCGAGAACTCGATCGTGGGGAGGTGGATCACGTCGCGGCTGTACGAGGGGAACCGAGCGATCCGCCTCGCGCAGTACGCAGTCTTGGGGGTCGGAGGGGTGCGGGCGCTCGCGGCGCTCGGGGTGCGTCCATCCGTGTATCACCTCAATGAGGGACATCCGGCGCTCGCCGCGTTCGAGCTGCTGCGCGCGGAAGTCGCGACCGGGAAGGGTTGGGACGACGCGTGGGCGGCGGTGGTGGATCGTCTCGTGTTCACGACGCACACGCCCGTCCCGGCGGGGAACGAGACCTACGGCCGCGAGGAGATCCTCCAGATCCTCGGCCGCATCGCTGAATCCACCGGAGATCCCGAGCGCTTCCTCTCGCTGGGACGTCTCGACGCGTCGAACCCGGCCGAGCCGTCGAGCATGACGGTGCTCGGCCTGCGCGCCAGCCGATCAGCGAACGGGGTGAGTCGGCGCCACGGCGAGGTGGCTCGCGCGATGTGGCACCCCCTGTTCCCCGATCGGGGAGTGGACGACGTGCCGATCACCTCGGTGACGAACGGCGTGCATGTGCCGACATGGCTCTCGCCGCCGATGCGAGCGCTCTTCGACCGCCATCTCGGCGACGGTTGGCTGACCCGCGCTGACGACCCGAGCGTGTGGGCGGCCGTCGACGAGATCAGCGACGACGACCTGTGGCACGCGCGATGCGAGGCCCGTCGCATCCTCATCGAGCGCTCCCGGCTGCAGGCCGTGCAAGATCGCCTGCGGCGCGGCGAGGACATCAGCTACGTCGAGGCCGCTGCGCACGGGTTCGATCCGGATCGGCTCACCATCGGGTTCGCCCGGCGGCTCGCGACCTACAAGCGGCTGTACCTCTTGTCGCTGCGTCCCGACCGCGCGCTGGGCTTGCTCGGAGGAGACCGTCCGGTGCAGTTCGTGTTCGCGGGCAAGGCCCATCCGCTGGACGACGGCGCGAAGGCCATCGTCCGGGATCTCTTCCAGCTGAAGCGCGCACCGGAGGTGGCCGACCGGGTCGCGTTCCTCGAGGACTACGACCTTTCCGTGGCGGGACACCTGGTCGCGGGCTGTGACGTGTGGGTGAACGTGCCTCGTCCGCCAGAGGAGGCGAGCGGGACGAGTGGCATGAAGGCGGCGCTGAACGGGGTGTTGAACCTGTCGGTGCTCGATGGCTGGTGGGCCGAGGCGTACGACGGCACGAACGGCTGGGCGATCGACGGCGACATCGCCCCGGACGTCGACGCGCAGGATCAGCGCCATGCCGACGCCCTGTTCGACCTGCTCGAGCACGCCGTGGTGCCGCTGTTCCACGACCGCGACCCGGCCGGCATCCCGCGGGGATGGCTGGCGATGGTCCGCGCCAACTTGCGCACGAACGGCCCGCGGTTCGCTGCGACCCGCATGCTGCGGGAGTACGCCGATCGCGTCTACGCCCGCCCGTCGGGACAGTGACGTTCGGCCCTGGCGCCCCGCCTCTGCGAGTGGCGCGCTACGTGCATGACCCACTACGGACAAGTCATCGCCGATCTGAGCGAGCCCACCCGGTCGTTGCGCGAGGCGTCGTCCGACGTATGGGCGGGGTTCAGCCAGCTGCACAACGCGGCCATGGCGGATGGCGCGCTCTCGACCAAGACGAAGGAGCTGATGGCGCTCTCGATCGCCGTCGTCAAGCAGTGCGACGGATGCATCGCGTACCACGCCAAGGCCGCGGCGCGGCGTGGAGCCACGCCAGAGGAAGTCGCCGAGGCGCTCGGGGTCGCGTTGCTGATGGACGGAGGCACCGCCTCGACCTACGGACCTCGTGCGTGGGACGCCTACCGCGAGTTCGCTCGCCCGACGGTGGCGCAGTCGGCGTAGATCATCCGACGTCAGCTCGCCGCCGAGCGAGGAATGCGCGCTCGGTCTCGTTCTCGCTGAGCGCGATGGCGCGGTCGTAGGCCGCGGCGGCCTCGTCAGGCCGATGGAGCTGGTTCAGCAAGTCGGCGCGCGCGACGTGGAACGGCACGTACGACTCGAGCGTCAACGCGTCGACGAGCTCGAGCCCGGCGGCAGGTCCGTCGACCTCCGCGACCACCACGGCGCGGTTCAGCGCGACCACGGGGCTCGGTTGCACGACCATGAGCTGGTCGTACAAGACGAGGATCTGCGACCAGTCGGTGTCCTCCACCTTCACAGCGTCGGAGTGCACCGCCGCGATCGCAGCCTGGATCTGGTACGGCCCCGGCTGATTCCGACGCAGGCACGCGCGCACCAGGTCCTGCCCCTCCGCGATGAGATCGAGGTCCCACAACGACCGGTCCTGATCCGACAGCAGCACGAGCGATCCGTCGTCGGCGACCCGCGCCGGGCGACGCGCATCGGTCAGCAGCAACAAGGCAAGCAGCCCGAGCACTTCGGGCTCGTCGGGCATGAGCGCCGCGAGCAGCCGGGCCAATCGCAGCGCCTCGGCACACAGGTCGGTCCGCACCAACGCGGTACCGCTGCTCGCGGTGTGCCCTTCGTTGTAGATGAGGTAGAGCACGGCGAGCACGGGACGCAGGCGATCGGGCAGCTCGGCGTCGTCCGGCACGCGGTAGGGGATGTGCGCGTCGCGGATCTTCCGCTTCGCCCGCACGATCCGTTGCGCCATCGTCGGCTCCGGCACGAGGAACGCTCGCGCGATCTCCTCGGTCTCGAGCCCGCCGAGCAGGCGCAACGTCAGCGGCACTTGCGCGGCCGGCGCCAAGGAAGGATGGCAGCACGTGAAGATCAGCCGGAGACGGTCGTCGCGCACGGCACCCACCTCCTCGAGCGGCTCGTCTCGTGCATGCAAGAGCGCGGCTTGCGCATGGCGGTCATCGCGGGAGGACTCGCGCCGCAAGCGGTCGATTGCTCGGTTGCGAGCAGTCGTCGTGATCCATCCGCCCGGGTTCGGCGGGATCCCGTCGGCCGGCCACTTCAGTGCCGCGACCGCGAACGCCTCCTGAACCGCGTCCTCGGCGATGTCGATGTCACCGAAGACGCGGGCCAGGATGGCGACGCAATGGCCGTACTCGGCACGGAAGATGTCCTCGATCACGCAGGTTCAGGCGAGGCCCTGGAACGGACGCACCTCGACAGCGCCGACGCACGCCTCGCTCGCCTTCGCCGCCCACTCGAGCGCGGCGTCGAGATCGGGCACGTCGATGATCCAGAAGCCGCCGAGGTACTCCTTGGTCTCGGCGTAGGGGCCGTCGGTCATCGTGACGTCGCCGTTCTTGCTGCTGACGGTGGTCGAGCTCGAGATGGGCATCAGGCCGCCGGCGAACACCCAGATGCCCTTCTGCTGCATCTCGTCGTTGACCTTGCCCGTGTCTTCGAAGGCCTGCTGCATCTCCTCTTCGGAGGCGTAGCCGCCGATGGGGTTGTCGTCCATGGGGCCGTGCACGGAAAGCAGGTAGTGCGGCATCGTTCGCTCCCTTTCGGTTGAGGACTTTCACCCGTACTACGAACGCTGGTACCCGCGATCGACAGGTCCGGTCAGATTTCCTTCTCGCGATAGAGGAGGTTGGCGCGCAGCCGCGGCATCTGCAGGTCCTGCGGCCGCACGTAGGCCATCACCTGGATCATCCTCGCGACGAGGCCGGTCCATCCGGTCTGGTGGCTCGCCCCGACGCCAGCCCCGTTGTCGCCGTGGAAGTACTCGAAGAACAACAGGTGCTCGTTCCAGTCGGGATCGGTCTGGAACTTCTCGGCACCGCCCCACACCGGACGACGGCCGTTCGCATCGGGGAGGAAGGTCGACACGAGGCGGGTGCCGAGCTCGAGCGCGACCTCGAACAGGGTCATCTCGTGGCCTGACCCCGTCGGGCACTCCACCTTGAACTCGTCGCCGTAGTAGGCGTAGAGGTGCAGCAGGCCGCGCAGGATCAGGTAGTTCACCGGGAACCACACCGGGCCGCGCCAGTTCGAGTTGCCGCCGAACAGGCCGCTGTCCGACTCTGCGGGCATGTAGTGCACCTCGTAGGTCGCGCCGTGCACCTCCATGCTGAACGGATGGTCGAGGTGGTAGCGCGAGAGCGCCCGCAGCCCGTGCGGACCGAAGAACTCGTCCTCGTCGAGCATGCGCGCGAGGACGCGGCGCAGCTTGGCCTCGTCGAGCACCGCGAGCATGCGGCGGCCGTTCGCTCCGGGCACGCGCGCGTCGTGGATGGTCGCGAGGAGCTCGGGCATCGCCTCGATGCGCTTGCGCAGCCGAGCGACCATGTCGTCGCCGAGGTGGATCCCCTCGGCCGGGAGGATCGTCGACGCGCACAGTGGGAGCAGCCCGACCATCGAACGGACCTTGAGCCGTTGCGCGCTGCCGTCGGGGAGGCGGAGCACGTCGTAGAAGAAGCCGTCCTCGTCGTCCCAGAGCTCGTCGTGGTTGTCGCCGATTCGATCCATCGCGGCGGCGATGAACGTGAAGTGCTCGGCGAACTTCATCACCATGTCGCGGTACATGTCGTCGTGGTCGGCGAGCTCGAGCGCGATGCTGAGCATGCACTGCGAGAAGAAGACCATCCATGCCGTGCCGTCCGACTGCTCGAGATGGCCGCCGGTCGGCAGGGGAGCGCTGCGGTCGAAGACGCCGATGTTGTCGAGGCCGAGGAAGCCACCCTCGAACACGTTGCGCCCGGTCGGGTCCTTGCGGTTGATCCACCATGTGAAGTTCACGAGGAGCTTCTGGAACGCGGCCTTCAGCCACTCGACGTCGCCGGTGCCCCGCTGCTCCATCTCGGTCTCGTAGACGACGAGGGTCGCCCACGCGTGCACGGGCGGGTTCACATCGCTGAAGTTCCACTCGTACGCAGGGAGCTGGCCACTCGGGTGGAGGTACAGCTCGCGCAGCATCAACGAGAGCTGGTGCTTGGCCTCCTCGACGTCGACCATCGCGAGCACGACCGCATGGAACGCGAGATCCCACGACGCGTACCACGGGTACTCCCACTTGTCGGGCATCGAGATGACGTCGTTGTTGACCATGTGGAACCACTCGCGGTTCCGCGCGCTGCCGCCGCCGTTGCGCAGGGGATGCACGCCGTGCTCCTCGAGCCAGGTGTCGAGGTCGAAGTAGTAGTGCTGCTTGCTCCACAGCATCCCTGCGAGCGCTTGGCGCATGACCTTCGCCTCGTGCTCGCCGGTCTCGGGCGGCGTGATCGACTCGTAGAACTCGTCGGCTTCGGCCTTGCGCTCCGCGAACAACGAATCGATCGCGGCCACGTCGAGCAAGGGGGCCTCGCCGGGGCAGTGGTGCAGGTGGACCACTGTCGATCCGTGTGCGGGGATCGTGAGCACGTAGTGCGCGGCGGCCTTGGTGCCCGCGAGGTCGGGGTTCACCGCGTCGGATCGGCCGTTCACGACGTACTCGTGGAACGCGTCCTTCACGTAGGGGGTGGCGTTGGGCGTGCCCCACAGGCGCTCGGTGTTCGACTCGTTCTCGGTGAAGAGGAGGGTCGGTGTCCCCTCGCACCAGAGCTCCCTCGATCCGAACGCCGGGTGCTCGGCGACGATCGTGCCCGGCGCGCCGGCGCTCACCGTCCCCTTCTCCTCGCCGCGCCACCACATGTTGCGGAACCAGAGGTGGGGGAGCAGGTGCAGCGTCGCCCACTCCGATCCGCGGTTGCTCACCGTGATGCGGATCGCGACATCGTCCGGGTCGCTCTTCGCGTACTCGACGTCGACGTCCACATAGCGGTCGTTGTCGAACACGCCGGTGTCGATCAGCTCGTACTCGAGCTCAGTGCGGCTCCGGTTCCTGTTCGTCGCGACGATGTCGTTGTACGGGTAGCCGCCCATCGGGTACCGGTAGCGATACTTCAGGTACGAGCTCGTCGGCGTCGCGTCGACGTAGAAGTAGTACTCCTTCACGTCCTCGCCGTGGTTGCCCTCCGCGTTGGTGAGGCCGAACATCCGCTCCTTCAGGATCGGATCGACCCCGTTCCACAGCGCGATCGAGAAGCACAGGTTCTGCGCGTCGTCGCCATCCAGGCGGTGCCGTCGGCCTGGTGGGTCGGCGTCGAGTCGAGGTAGAAGTAGTACTCCTTCACGTCCTCGCCGTGGTTGCCCTCGCTGTTGGTCAGGCCGAACAAACGCTCCTTGATGATCGGATCCTTCCCATTCCACAGAGCCAGTGCGAAGCAGAGGTATTGGTGATCGTCGGACATGCCGGCCAACCCGTCTTCTCCCCAGCGATACGCCCGCGAGCGCGCCTGGTCGTGGCTGAAGTAGTTCCACGCATCGCCCGAGTCGCTGTAGTCCTCGCGCACCGTTCCCCACTGCCGCTCGCTGAGGTACGGTCCCCACTTCTTCCAGGGAACGTCCTGCGTCCGAGCTTCTTCCAGGCGATTGTGTTCGGCTGTCATGAGCGCTTTCCCTTCTTGGCAAGAAACTGAAAATCGACACGCCTACCTCGAAGCTTCGGGCTGTTCAAGATGGGTGTCGTTGC
>DATKAS010000406.1:0-3574 GCA_035497855.1 Acidimicrobiales bacterium | reverse complement strand
GATGGAAGAGCGACCCGCGCTGCTCTGGGGAACCACCGCGATGCTCGTCGGGCGGCTCCGCGCGATGGACGAAGCGCTCGCGGACTCGGTGTTCCTCGACGTCACCGGGCGCACCGCGAAGCGGCTGCTCGAGCTCGCCGGCGAGGCCAGCGAGTTCTACCTGCCGGTCACCCAGGAAGAGCTCGCCGGCATGGTCGGCGCATCACGTGAGCGGGTGAACAAGGCGATCTCGTCGTTCATCCGGCTCGGCTGGCTAGAGCAGCAGGACCGCCACTACCGCATCGTGAACCGCGAACGACTCGCGCAGCGCTCCCGTTAGCGCACCGCGCTCAGCTGTTCAGAAACGCGATCGCGCGCTGCCACGCGTCGGCCGCGTCGGCCGCGCGGTGCGACGGGCGATCGGGATCGTGCACGAAGCCATGGTCGGCCTCCGGATACTGCACGACCGTGACCCGCGTCTGCTCGAGCGCGGCGACATCCTCGGGCGGGGTGTACGGATCTTGCCCGCCGACGATCGCCAGCGTGGGTGACGCGAGCGGGCCCGCGACCCGGTCGAGCGGCTCGGCCGCACCCATCCCCTTCCACGCCTCCGGGATGCGGATCATCCCGTAGAACGCGACGACCCGATGGAAATGCGAGAGGCCCGCGGCCTTGAGCGCGTACATGCCGCCCATGCAGAACCCGATCAGACCGACCCGCTCGCACTCGGTCGCGTTGCCCGCGGCGACGAGGTCGCCGAGCACGTGGCTGTCGTCGAGCGTCCGCACAGCGGCGAAGCGCTCGTCGACCCCGTCGAGACTGCGACCGGGGAAGGGCTCGGCGCAGCACACGACCCAGCTGTTCTGCTCCGCGAGGGTCGTGCACAGATCCACGAAGAGTGGACGCAGGCCGAAGATGTCGGGTGCGACGACGACACCGAGCGAGGGTTCGCCGCTCGGGCGGATCAGCTCGGCAGGCGTGCCTGACGGCAGCTCGATGCGCATGTGGTCTCGATCTCCGATCAGTAGCGGTCAGGAGTAGCGGTCGAGGATGCTGCTCTCGGCGAGCCGCGACAGCCCGTCCTTGATCGCGCGCGCTCGAGCCGTGCCAACGCCCTCGACGTCGACGAGGTCGTCGATCGTCGCTCGCATGATCTTGTGGAGGGTGCCGAAGCGCTCGACGACGCTCTCGATGACGTTGTCGGGTAGACGGGGGATCTTGCTGAGCAGGCGATGGCCGCGGGGCTGCACGGCCGCGTCGAGATCCGCGGCCGCACCCTCGGGATGCACCGCGGCAGCGGCGACCGCGCGAAGGTCGACGAGCTCGTCGGTGTCGAGCGCGCCGAGCGAGTTCATGATCATCTCGATGGACCGCGCGTCGTCGGCGAAGTAGTCGCGGACGACGAGCCGGCCGTCCTCCTCGATGCCCCCGAGCTGCTCGTCGAGCTGCAAGCGGACGAGGCGACCGTCGACGCCGAGCTCGACGATGTAGCCCGCGATCTCGTCCGCGATGCGCATCACCATCTCGGTGCGTTGCAAGACCGCGAGCACGTCGCGCAGGGTCACGAGGTCCTCGACCTCGAGCGCCGAGAGCGCGCCCGACACCGAATCGAGCCGGTTCTTGTAACGCTCGAGCGCCTGCTGGGCTTGGTTCGCACGGTTGAGCAGACGCGGGATGTCTTCGAGCGGGTGCTTCTCGCTGCGCACGTACACCGCGATGATCGACAGGTCTTCGGAGACCGAGATCACGGGCACACCGATGGAGCGCGCGACACGCTCGGCCGTGCGGTGGCGGGTGCCGGTCTCTGAGGTCGGCACGTTGGGGTCGGGCACGAGGTGCACGTTCGCCCGCGCGATGCGGCTCGCGTCTGACGCGAGGATGATCGCGCCGTCCATCTTGGCGAGCTCTGACAGCCGCTGCGGGCTGAACGCCGCGTCGAGGAGGAAGCCTCCCGAGCAGATGTTGAGCACCTCGGGACCGTCGCCCACGACGATGAGCGCGCCCATCTTCGCCTTGAGGACGCGGTCGAGCCCTTCACGCAGCGCGGTGCCGGGCGCCACGGCTCGGAGGGCTTGGACCAGGTCGGGGCTGCGACGAGGTACCACCCCACGATCGTACTGGTGCGCCGCGACTCACCCGAGCGCCTGCGTGCCGACGATCGCCAGACCGAGACCGGCGACCTCGAGCGCCTCACCGAGCGTTGCCGCGCGCAGCGTCGGGGCGTGCACGTCGTCGCGCGGTGCGGACTCGGGCAGCAGGATGCGACCGAAGCCGAGTCGCGTCGCCTCGCTCACACGGCGCGGTGTCTGCGAGACCTGACGCAGCTCGCCCGCGAGGCCGACTTCACCGAGCGCGACGAGATCGTCGGGCAACGGCCGGTCACGCACGGCCGACACGAGGGCGAGCGCGATGCCGAGATCGGAGCCCGGCTCGCTCACGCGGACCCCACCGACGACGGACACGTAGACGTCGAGGCCGGCGAGAGGGAGGCCGACGCGCTGCTCGAGCACCGCGACGAGGAGGGCGAGCCGTCCCGGATCGATGCCCTGTGCACTGCGGCGCGGCCCGCCTGGACCGGCCGACGCGACGAGCGCCTGGATCTCGACGAGCAGCGGCCGGTGGCCGTCGAGCGTTGGCACCACGACCGACCCCGGCACGCCCGCTCGTCGATCTGCGAGGAACAGCGCGCTGGGATCGGGGACGCCGATCATGCCGGACTCGGTCATCTCGAACAGCCCCAGCTCGTCGGTCGACGCGAACCGATGCTTCACCGCTCTGAGGAGTCGTAGTGCGTGATGACGATCCCCGCTGAAGGCGAGCACGGTGTCGACCGCGTGCTCGAGCACGCGCGGGCCTGCGAGCTCGCCATCCTTCGTGACGTGGCCGACCAGCACTGTCGCGGTCTGCCGGCGCTTCGTGACGTCGATGAGCTGCAGCGCGCACCCGCGCACCTGCGTGACCGTGCCGGGTGTCGCGCCGAGCGACGGGTCGAGCGTGGTCTGGATGGAGTCGACGACGACGAGGCTCGGGTCGTGGCGCTCGATCAGCGCGATGACCGCGTGGACATCGCTCTCGCTCGAGAACCACAGCCCCTCGACGAGCGCATCGACGCGGGCGGCGCGACCTTGCACTTGCGCGGCTGATTCCTCACCGGAGATGTAGAGCACGCGCTGACCGCCGCGCGCGACCGACGCCGCGGCCTGCAGCAGCAAGGTCGACTTGCCGATGCCGGGCTCGCCCCCGAGCAGCGTGACGGAGCCGTCGACGAGGCCCCCACCGAGCACGCGGTCGAGCTCTGCGACGCCGGTTGGCGCGGGACGCCACTGCCGCGGGTCGACCTCGGTGATCGGCATGGCAGCAGCGGCGACCGAGGCGATCGGCTCGTTGCGCGCGGCCTCGACCTCTTCCTGCAGCGTGTTCCAGGCGCCGCAGCCCGGGCAGCGCCCGGCCCACTGCACCGCATGAGTGCCGCAATCGGTGCACGAGTAGAAGGTGCGTTGTCGAGCCATGTGCCGACGGTACGAGGGGGGTGCGACATTCCTGGGGACCCGTCGCCGGGGAGGATCCGCGACGTCAGCCGGCCGGACGCTCCAGC
>DATKAS010000405.1:0-4133 GCA_035497855.1 Acidimicrobiales bacterium | reverse complement strand
CGCCGAGGGAGTCGACGCCCTCCCGCATCGGGATGCGCGCTCGGACGTCGCACGCGGCGAGCGTCGTCGCTCGCAGGCCCTGTCCCTCGGCACCGAGGACGATCGCCACTCGATCGGCCTCCACATCATCGAGTGAGCGGTCGCCCGTCGGGGAGAGGGCGACGAGCGTGAACCCCGCGAGGTCGTCGAGGTCGGTGAACCGGGTGAACGGCAGGGCGAACGTCGCACCCATCGACACGCGGATCGACCTGCGGTACAGAGGATCACAGCAGGTCGGATCGAGCACGACGGCATCGACCCCGAGTGCGTCGGCGTTGCGGAAGATGACCCCCATGTTCTCGTGGTCGTTGATCCCTTCCAGCACCGCGACGACCTCTGCCTTCTCGAGGACGTCGCTCAGAGCGGGGGGACGTGGTCGCGTCGCTGCCGCGAGCACCCCGCGGTGGATGTCGAAGCCCGCGACCGCGTTCATCACACGCTGCGGCACGACGAACGTCGGAGCCTCGTGCGTCTCGACCGCGCGGCCGAGCTCGCCGAGGCTCGGCCACCTCCGCTCGGAGACGAGGAACGAGCGAACGGCGAACGGCGAGCGCAAGAGTCGCTCGACGACGAACGCGCCCTCGGCGATGCAGACGGTGTCGCCCTCGACGGATCGACGCAGCGCGGCGTCGTTCAGCGCGCGGTAGTCGGCGAGCCGCGGGTCGTCCGGATCGTCGATGCTCGTCGCCGCGCTCACGCTGCCGGTAGCGTCGCGCACAGTGCGAAGGTGCTCACGTCCCGATTGTGCGGAGCCGGCGGTCGTGCTGCTGGGCTTCGACGCGTCGCGACGCCTCGCGTGGTTCGCCCCGCTCGACGACGAGGGCTCGCGTCACGGCAGCGACCTCTGCCAGCGTCACGCCGACGCGATGGTCGTGCCGAAGGGGTGGTGGCTCGATGACCGCCGAGTCTCGATGCCCCAGCTGTTCACGCCGCCCCCCCCGCAACCGTTTGCTCACTCGACCACGCCTGGCGGGGGTCGAGTGAGCAAACGCTCGGTGGAGTCGGAGCCGCTGCCGCTCGAGGCGAGCGAGTGGAAGCCGGTGTTCGATCAGGGGGACGACCTGGACGGGTTGCTCGACGCGGGCACGCCCCTGCTCGGACGGGCGTTCAGCGGTCGGCCTCGCTCGCCCGGCCGTCCTGGGTGAGCAGCGGGCCGTAGAGGTCGGGCCGGCGGTCACGGAACAGCCCCCATCCAGCTCGATCGGCGCGCGCCGCCGTGAGGTCGAGCTCCGCAGTGATCGTCATCTCGCTGGTGCGATCGGCTTCGGCGATGGGCCGACCACGGTGATCGACGATGAACGAGGAGCCGTAGAAGGTGAGGTCGCGTTCGACACCGACGCGGTTCGCAGCCGCGAGGAACACGTGGTTGCACACGGCGTGGCCGTCCATCGCCCGGCGCCACATGTCGGCCGTGTCGTTGTCGGATTGGTCGCCGATCTCGCTGCCGATCGCGGTGGGGTAGAGGAGGATCTCGGCGCCGAGCAACGCCATCGCGCGGGCTGACTCGGGGAACCACTGGTCCCAGCAGATGCCGACACCGATCGTGCCGTGCCGCGTCGGCCACGCCTTGAAGCCCGTGTCGCCGGGGTTGAAGTAGAACTTCTCCTCGTATCCGGGTCCGTCGGGGATGTGCGACTTGCGGTAGATCCCGCGCACCTCGCCGTCGTCGACGATCGCGACCGAGTTGAAGTGGGCTTGGCCTGCTCGCTCGAAGAAGGACACCGGAACAACCGCACCGCGCCCGCGTGTCACCTTCGCGATCGCGGCGATGCCGGGGTCGTCCTCGACCGATGACGCCCACGCGAACCAGTCCTGGTGCTCGGTCTGGCAGAAGTACGGGCCCTGGAAGAGCTCTTGCGGCAGGACGATGTCGGCACCGGCGTCGATCGCGCCCTCGACGAGGGCAGCCATCGCCGACACGTTCTGTGCACGGTCAGTGCCGCACGCCTTCTGGATGACCGACAGCACCGGCCGCGTGTTCACGGATCCAGGCTACGGCTCGGCATCTGCTGGGTGATGCAGTGGATGTTCCCTCCCCCGAGCAGGATCTCCCGCGCGGGCACGCCGACGACGGAACGATCGGGGAAGAGGTCGTCGAGGATGCCGAGCGCTGCGTCGTCGACACGCTCGTCGAGCAACGGCGCGACCACGGCGCCGTTGGCGATGTAGAAGTTGACGTACGAGCCCGCGAGGCGATCACCGGGAGCCCGGACCTTGGTGCCCGCCACGACGGCGACCCCTGCGGACTCCTCTGCCGTCATGAACAGCGGTCCCGGTGAAGGCACGACGCAGACCTCGAGCCCCGCGGCCTCGAGCCGCCGGCGCGCGTCGAGCGACACCGCGTGCTGTGGATCGGCGGCGTCGTCCGTCCAGGTGAGCGCCACGACACCGGGACGCACGAACCGCGCCAGGTTGTCGATGTGGCCGCTCGTCTCGTCGTCGACGACACCCTCGCCGAGCCAGAGCACTCGCTCGACGCCGAGGTGCTCCCGAAGCTCTCGCTCGATCTCGCCGCGCGAAAGGGACGGGTTGCGGTTCGGGTTGAGCAGGCACTGCTCGGTCGTGAGCACGGTGCCCTCGCCATCGACCTCGATCGATCCGCCTTCGAGCACGAGCGGCGCGCGGTAGCTGCTGTCGCCGGAGCGCTCGAGCACGCGCGCTGCAACCGCGTCGTCCTGCGCCCACGAGTCGTACAGGCCGCCCCACGCGTTGAACATCCAGTCCACCCCGCGCCGCTCGCCCCGCTCGTCGATCACGAACGTGGGCCCGACGTCGCGCATCCATGCGTCGTCACTCGGGAGGGCCACGACCTCGATCGACGCCTCGAGGAGCTCCCGTGCAGCTGCGCACCGATCGGCGGGCGCTCCCATCCACACCCGCTCGCTCTCCGCGATCGCGGCGGCCACTGCGGCGAACGCACGCTGTGCCGGGACGCCACCTTCCCGCCACGTGTCTGCCCGATGCGGCCAGAGCATCCAGCACCCGTCGTGGGGCGCCCACTCCGGCGGCATGTGGAACCCGTCAGTGCGAGGGCTCAAGCCGCGACGTCTGCCGTTCGCGTGCTCACTCCGCGACATCTGCCGTTCGCGTGCTCACTCCACTGTCGACCCGCTCTGGCGGATCAGCTTCGCGACCAGCGCGGTCCAGCCGGTCTGGTGCGACGCGCCGAGACCCTTCCCCGAATCGCCGTGGAAGTACTCGTAGAAGGTGACGTGGTCGCGCCAGTGAGGATCGTGGTCGAACAGCGCATGCCCACCGTTCGCGGGACGCCCTCCCTCACCGATGACGAAGAGGCGGATGAGTCGGCGAGAGAGCTCGGCGGCGACACCTGACAGGTGCTCGAAGTCACCGGAGCCGGTCGGGAGCTCCACTGTGAACTCCGGCCCGAGGTAGTGATGGAAGCGCTGGAGCGACTCGATCATGAGGTAGTTCACCGGGAACCACACCGGGCCTCGCCAGTTGGAGTTGCCACCGAACATGCCGGTGGTGGACTCGCCCGGTTGATAGCTCACCGAGTAGTCGTGCCCGTCCAGCATGAGCGTCACGGGGTGCGCGTCGTGCACCTTCGACAGCGATCGCAGGCCGTGCGGTGAGAGGAATTCACGCTCGTCGAGCATGCGAGCGAGGATCCGGCGCAGGCGATCCGGGCCGACCAGCGACATGAGCCGGCGCTCGCCGACGCCAGGACGGTTCATCGTGAAGATGTTCGCGCACAGGTCGGGCCGGTTCTTCTGGAACCAGCGCATGCGATCGGTGAAGTCGGGCAGCTTCTCGAAGACCCTCGGCTCGATCGTCTCCACCGCGAACAGCGGGATGAGGCCGACGAATGACCGCACGCGCAGCGGGATGTTGGTGTCGTTGATGCGGAGGACGTCGTAGAAGAACCCGTCGTCGTCGTCCCAAAGGGAGAGGCCTTCGCCTCCCAGGTTGTTCGCCGCGTGTGCGATGTAGAGGAAGTGCTCGAAGAACTTCGTCGCGACGTCCTCGTAGCCTTGGTTGTGCTGCGCGAGCTCGAGCGCGATGGCGAGCATGTTGAGGCAGTACATCGCCATCCAGCTCGTGGCATCGGACTGGGCGAGCCGTCCGCCGTCCGG
>DATKAS010000404.1:0-2146 GCA_035497855.1 Acidimicrobiales bacterium | reverse complement strand
TCGCTCAGCAGTCCCGGCTGCGCCCAGCGAAACATGCCGGGGCCGTCGGGATCGGGCGGCGGCAGCTGCACCTCACTGCTGACCGCCGCCATGGGCAGGGTCGTCCACGGGTTGTGCTCGGGGCCTGCCCACACGGCGGTGCACACTCGACCGCCCGGTTTCGCCACCCGCATGAACTCGGCGATCGCTTTCGTCACGTCGGGCACGAACATGAAGGCGAAGCGACAGCTCACGCTGTCGAAGGTGGTGTCGGGGAACGGCAGGTCTTCGGCGCCGCACTCTTGGAAGCTGACGTTGGTGATCCCCATCCGCGCGGCTCTTCGTTGCGCGACCGCGAGCATCTCGGGCGACAGGTCGGTGAGGGTGACATGGCCTCGCGGTGCCTTCGCCGCGATCGTGAGGCCCGGCTCACCGGTGCCAGAGGCGACGTCGAGGTGCACCTGATCGTCGCGGAGCGCGAGGTTGGCGATGATCGCGTCCGCGACGGAGCCCACGGTGTTGAGCACCACCTCGTCCCACTTCTCCCACCCACCCGAGAACTTGTCCCACGTCTGACGCTGAGCTGCTCGGATCTCGTCGGCACTCGGCATGGCCGCACCTCCCACATGTGGAGGGGAACGGTAGGTCTGTCTCGCTCGGTCAGCGAGCGGGTCGCAGCGCCTTCTGCGCTCTCGCCGGCGGGCGGGGCCCCCGGAGCGCGTCGTCGGTGTCGGGCAGCGGGATCACGAGCTCGCCGCTGAGCAGGCGGCGCTTGTGGTCGTCGAAGTCGTCGGAGGAGATGAACCCGCGGGCGCGGAGCAAGGCGAGCCGGGCGACCTCCTCACCGACCGACACGGGGAAGACGGGCGGCACGGGATCTTTCGCCGGTTCGGCACACGGCGTCACGCTGAGCCGGGCACCGAGGTCGGCGAAGATCTCGAGGGCGATCTTGCGGATGCGGTTCTGGTCGCGCCCACCGAAGCTCGTGCGCTTCGCGACGCCCGAGATCTCGACGTTGCAGCCCTCGGGATCGGGCGTGACGAGGGCGGTCATGTTCTGGCCGTAGGTGGCAAAGCTCATGTCGGTCTTGAACTCGACGCGCATGAAGCTGTCGACGAAGCGGGCACCGGTGACGTTCGGATGGGCGGGGATCGCCTCACGCAGGGCCCTCCACGTCGCGCCGATGGGAGCGACGACCTGCGCTTCGACACTTGCCTGCGTTCCGCCGAACAGGCCCATCGATTCGCCGCGCCTCCATCATCAGGAAGGGGTGTGACGCGTTCCGTTCGGTCGTTCACGAGCGCGCTTGATGGGTCGAACGACTCACGTGCGCCCCGCTCCCAACCGTTTGCTCACTGGACCACGTCTGGGGTGGGTCGAGTGAGCAAACGGTCGGCGAGGGTCAACGCCACAGCTGCTTCGAGGCGATGGCGGCGCCTTGCGACAGCGTCTCGAGCTTCGCCCATGCGATGTCGGGATGGATGCGGCCGCCGAGGCCGCAGTCGGTCGACGCGATCACGTTCTCCCGGCCGACGAGATCGGCGAACCGGACGATGCGTTGCGCGACGAGCTCGGGATGCTCGAGCACGTTGGTCGCGTGGCTCACGATGCCGGGAAGGATGATCTTGCCGTCGGGCAGCTTCTTGTCCTCCCACACGACCCACTCGTGCTCGTGTCGGGCGTTCGCGGCCTCGAAGGAGTACGCGCCCGCGTTGACGGCGAGCATGACGTCGACGATGTTCTTCATCTCGATGTCCGTCGAGTGCGGGCCATGCCAGCTGCCCCAGCAGAGGTGGAAGCGGATGCGCTCGGTCGGCATCCCGCGCAGGGCGTGGTTCGTGGCTTCGACCGCGGTCATGACGAAGCGCTGGTAGTCCTCGACGGAGGGTTCGGGGTTGATCTGATCCCACGCCTCGGCGACGAACGGATCGTCGAGCTGGAGGACGAGCCCCGCGTCGATGATCGCTTGGTACTCCTCGCGCATGGCGTCGGCGCAGGCCCAGATGAACTCCTCCTCGGTCTTGTAGTACTCGTTCGCGACACGTGAGGCGCTCGCCGGAGCGACCGAGGTCATGAAGCCCTCCTCGACGCCGGCAGCCGCGAGCGCGGCCTTGAAGTGCTCGATGTCCTTGGCGATCGCGTCCTGTCCGGTGTACGTGACCGGACC
>DATKAS010000403.1:0-3587 GCA_035497855.1 Acidimicrobiales bacterium | reverse complement strand
GGCCTCGCGCTCTACATGCTGTTCCACCCCGGCGTGCGCCGAGCTCGCACCGACGACCGCTGAGCGGTCTTCGGCCTGGGGGGCGAAGTGCGCCGCCCGGGTGCGCGCGGCACCGATTGTCGAGCGGCAGCGAGCAGGAGCCGGCGTGGGCCTGCGACGAGGACAACACGGAGAGGCGATCGCGCGCGAGCCTCCGCTAGCGTGCGCCGACCGGCACGGGAGCTGCAGTGGGTTGCGCGTCCGAGCAGGTTCTGGTTAGATTGAGAAAACATTCACAAGGGTCGCGAAGGCCCTGAGACACGAACGGCAACCCGTGGACCGACGAGCGCGACGCGAGCTCAACAACGGATTCGGCGACGCGATGGCCCGCGCAGTCGAGATCACGTTGACCCCCGCGATCATGGGGGGGCTCGGCTACCTGCTCGACAGGTGGCTCGGCACCTGGCCGATCTTCGCCGCCTTCTTCTTCGTGTTCACGATCGTCTACGTGATCTGGAAGATGTTCGTTCGCTACGACCAGGACATGCGCAGCCACGAGGCGAAGCTGCCGGGGCATGGTCTGCCTGGCCACGGACCGGGAGCCGCGACATGACCGCACCCATCAACCCGGCCATCCCTGGGTCCCCGACAGTCGAGAAGGACCTCGCGCTCCACATGGCGAAGCGCGCGCTGCCGGTCGCGCCGATGATCATCCTGGCCGCTCTGCTGATCCGCGGTGTCAACGGCGGATGGACTGCAGCGCTCGCGGTCGCGATCGTGGTCGTCAACCTCATCGTCGCTGCGGGCATGTTCACGTGGGCGGCTCGGCTCGGCGCCAACGCGCTGATGGTCGTCGCGCTTGGTGGGTTCCTGTTTCGGATGATGCTCATCACAGGACTCGTCTACGCGGTGCGTGACGAGCCCTGGATCGACCTCCCGACGCTCGCCGTCGCCATCCTCGTCACGCAGCTCGGGTTGCTGGCGTGGGAGTGCCACTACATCGCCACATCGCTCGCCGTCCCCGACTACGCCAAGGAGACGCAGGCCCCGTGATCAATGTTCTTGCGATCGACTTCCCGCCGATCAGCCACCTGATCGAGTGGCCGTCGGGACCGCTCGGCATCAACAAGGTCGTGGTGCTGATGTGGCTCTCGGTCATCTTGGTGTTCGGGCTGATGTACGCGGGTGGCCGCAAGAAGGCGCTCGTGCCCACCGGCCTGCAGAACCTCGCCGAGTCAGCAGTCGACTTCGTGCACAACGGGATCATCCTCGAGACCATCGGGCCCGACGGCATGGGCTACGCCCCGCTGCTCTTCACGATGTTCACGTTCATCTTCGCGTTGAACATCTGGGAGATCGTGCCGTTCGCGCAGATGCCGGTGACCGCCCGCATCGCACTGCCGCTCTTCATGGCCGTGCTCGTGTGGTTCATCTACAACATCGTCGGCATCGTCAAGCAGGGCTTCTTCGGCTACTTCAAGACCGCGATGTTCCCGCCAGGCGTGCCGTGGCCGCTCTACATCCTCGTGTCGCCGATCGAGCTCGTGCAGATCATCATCGTGCGGCCGCTCTCGCAGAGTGTTCGACTCTTCGCCAACATGCTCGCCGGCCACTTGCTGCTGACGAGCTTCGCGATCATCACCGCCTCGCTGTGGAGCCTCTCGCTCCTCATCGTCATCTGGCCTGCCTCGCTCGCGCTGCTCATCGCCCTCACAGGCTTCGAGGTGCTCGTCGCGTTCCTGCAGGCCTTCATCTTCACGATCCTGACCGCCGTGTACATCGGCGGCTCCCTCCATCCAGACCACTGAGCATCCCGACCACTGACACACAGATAGAAGGAGACACCCCGTGCTTCACGTGCTTGCCCAAACCGCGCCTGGCGAGGTGCAGAAGGGCCTCACCGCAATTGGCCGAGGCATCGTCTACGGCGGCGCCGCGATCGGCCCCGGCATCGGCATCGGCATCGTGGTCGGCAACGCCATCACCTCGATGAGCCGTCAGCCCGAGTCGGCCGGCATGGTGCGCACGACGATGTTCTTGGGCATCGCGTTCACCGAGGCGCTCGCGCTGTTCGGCTTCGTCCTCGCGTTCATCATCTCGGGCTAGGAGGTCCGTAGTGCGCACCCGCAAGCTGCTCGCCGCGTTGCTCGTCGTCGCACTCGGCTTCGTCGCCTTCGCCGGTTCGGCGTCCGCGGCCACCCATCCGCGTGACCCGAAGGGCGAAGCGGAGAAGGAGTGCATCGAGAAGCTCGAGAACGGTGGAGCGATCGACGACTGCCAGAAGGCGCCGAGCCCGATCAAGCCCGCGAACAACGAGCTGATCTGGGGCGCGATCGCGTTCGTCGTCCTCCTCTTCCTGATGTGGAAGTTCGCGTACCCGGGGATCAAGAAGGGCATGACCGACCGGTCCGAGCGCATCCGCAAGAGCGTCGAGGACGCCGACACCGCCAAGGCGCAAGCCGAGACGACGCTCGAGGAGTACCGGGCGCAGCTCGCCGACGCGAAGAACGAGGCGGCTCGCATCGTCGAGGAAGCCCGACAGCAGGCCGACGCACTCAAGCGTGATCGCGAGGCGTCACTGCAGAGCGAGCTCGCGTCGATGCGCGAGCGTGCCGCGGCGGACATCGAGTCGTCGAAGGCACAAGCCATCGCCGACCTCCGTGCCGAGGTCGCTCGCCTCGCCATCGGTGCCGCCGAGGTCGTCGTGCAGCACAACCTCGACGCCAGCACCCAGACCCAGCTCGTCGAGAACTACATCGACCAGGTCGGGGCCCGCGCGTGAGCAGCCAGGACCGCATCGACGGCTACGCAACGGCGCTGTTCGAGGTCGCGCGGGCGGAGGGCTCCCTCGACGAGGTCGAGGACGAGCTGTTCCGCTTCGCCCGCACGCTCGAGGGCAGCGACGAGCTGCGCAACGTCCTCGTCGACGAGGCGATCCCGGCCGTCCGCCGGGAGGGAATCGTCGAAGAGCTCTTGGGCGGCAAGGCGTCGAACGTCACGACCTCCCTCGTCAGCTTCGTGGTCGGGGCTGGCCGGGCTCGTGACCTGCCGGCGATCATCGACCAGCTCGTCGTGCGGGCCGCCGCCGAGAAGCAGCTGGTCGTCGCCGAGGTGCGGTCCGCGATCGCGCTCACGTCCGACCAAGAGGCTCGCCTCGCCGCCGCGCTCAACAACGCGACCGGCAAGAAGGTCCAGCTGCACGTGATCGTCGACCCGTCCGTCATGGGTGGCCTTGTCGCATCAGTGGGGGACACGGTCATCGACGGCACCGTCCGCGAACGGCTCAACCAGCTGAAGTCGCTGCTCTAGAGATCTGAGATCGGAAGGAACCGAATCGCATGGCTGAGCTCACGATCAACACCAACGACATCGTCAGCGCGCTCCGCAAGCACCTCGAGGGATTCGACCCCGCGGTCGAGACCAAGACGGTGGGCCGCGTGCTCGAGGTCGGCGACGGCATCGCCTATGTCTCCGGGCTGCCGAAGGCCGGTGTGAACGAGCTGCTCGAGTTCGAGGACGGCACGCTCGGCCTCGCGCTCAACCTCGACGAAGAGTCGATCGGCGCGGTCGTGCTCGGGGCGGCCGAGGACGTCGAAGAGGGCCAGTCC
>DATKAS010000402.1:0-4415 GCA_035497855.1 Acidimicrobiales bacterium | reverse complement strand
GCTGACTCGTAGCCGGGGATCACCGCGAGGATCAGCAAGATCCAACGGTCGGGGGCCCAGGTCTGCGGCGGCTCGAGGTACGCGAACCCGATCGCCCTTCCTTCGGAGACGACGCGCAACGGCTCTGCGAGGCAGCCCTTCACGTAGTACTCGTGGTCGGTCGCACGATCGAACCCGGTCGCGAGGCGGTCGATGTCGACCAGCTCGTCGCGGCTCGCGGGCTCCACCGTCACCGACCGGGGCGCCGCGACTCGGCTCGGATCGCCGACCATGAAGTGGTAGGGCCACAGCGGCCGCATCCCCGCTCGTACGTACAGCGGCAACGCGCGCGGATCGGCCGAGGCGGATGTCGTCATCTCCATCGCGCCGTCGAGCAGCTCGGCTACCAACGCCTTGCCCACGCCGCGTCCTTGGTGGTCAGGATCGACGAACAGGTCTGCCAGCCGCGTGACGCCCGACCGAACGACGATCCCACCGAACCCGGCGGGCCGGCCGTCGATGCTCGCCATCACCATGCGCCCGGTCTCGCGCAGGTGACGGAGGTGCGCCCATGCCATCGGGTGGTCGGGGAAGGGCTCGCCTTCGTGGTCCGCCCGCCACCAGATGCGAGCCGCCACCTCGTCGTCGTCAGGTGACGCGTCGGAGAGCTTCATCGGACCCACTCTGCAACGGTGAAGCCGCCGAGGCCGCTGATGTCGGTGAGCGCCTCGGCTTCGCGCACTCGGCTCCGCCCCTTGATCGCGTCGACGTCGCCCTGCGCCGCGCCGCGCTCCCACGCCGCCCGGCCGTCCTCGACGAGCGCCTCGATGCCGTGCGCCTCGAGGAAGGTCCGTTGGTCACGAACCAGCTCGGGCGCACGCACCAGCGCGAGCTGATCGAGGGCGACCTCGCACGTGATGTCCTGGAAGCCGAGCTCCCCCAGCGGCGAGCGGCCGCGCTCGTGACCTCGATAGGTGCGCACCCACTCTGTCCACGGGCGGCGCGCCATCTGCTCGGTCGTCGTCATGTAGTCGAAGACCACGACCCGCGGGGACACGTCGAGCGCGTCGCGCAGCCACTGCGCAGCGGCTTGCTGCCATGCGACGCGCGCGCCCACGGGCGCGTCGAGCAACGGCGCGATGGGCGTCGGCAACAGCACCTCGGCGAGGTCCTCGCCCACACCCACCTCAGCCCACCCGTCGGACCCGCGCTCGAGGAGCCGGATCGGGAGGTTGTCGAGCAGCTCGTTCGCGATCACCACGTCCGCACTCGGAGGGAGCGACTCGAGGCTGACCGCGAGCGGGCCGTCGGGAATGGGCGCGATCTCCTCGTCCTCCTCGGGCTCGCGGCCGGCCGCGAACGCGTGCATCGGCAGCACGAGCGGGAGGCCGCGCTCGTGCTCGGCGCGAAGCACGGCGGCTCGCTCGACGAGCACGTAACGAAGCGCGGCGCTGCAGGCAGGGGTCGCTGCGAGCACGCTGCGAGCGAGCGTGCCGACGCCCGCCCCCGCCTCGACCACGACGAAGGGACGCGGCGAGCCGGCCGCGATCCACCAGGAGTCGAGCGCCCGCGCCACCACCGCCCCGAAGAGCGGACCGACCTCTGCGCTCGTGATGAAGTCGCCCCGCCGTCCCGCTCGGCCGCCGCTCGCGTAGAAGCCCCACTCCGGGTCGTAGAGCGCGGCCTCCATCACCTCGTCGAACCGCAACGGCCCGTGGCGCGCGACGCGCGCCATGAGCTGATCGGAGAGCGTCGCCTAGCTCCCCGACGCGAGCGTCGTCAGGTCGCTGAAGTGCAGCACGAGCGACGGGAAGATGCCGATGAGCAGGACGAGCGCCGCCGCAGCCCCGACCGTGATCAGCAGCGGCGGCGGAATGCGGATCGGGGTCACGTCGCCGTCAGGCGCCGGGTTCATCCACATCTCCTTCGCGACTGCCGCGTAGTAGAAGAGTGCGATCACGGAGTTGACGACGCCGATCACCGCGAGGGTGACGGCCCAGCCTCCACCCGCGTCGAGCAGCGACCGGAACACGACGAACTTCGCGACCCATCCCGCGAGCGGCGGTGTGCCCGCGAGCGAGAAGAGGAAGAACGTCAACGCGACGCACAGACCGGGGGCGTAGGAGAACAGCCCGCCGAACGACGAGATCTCCCCCGAGCGGGTCTTGCGGGCGACGATGATCACGACGGCGAACGCGCCGATGTTCATCACCGCGTAGATGATGAGGTATGTCACGACGGCGGTGAGTGCGCTCTTCGCCGCGTCTGGGCTGTCGCCGATGACAGCGAGCGGCATGAGGATGAAGCCGCCCTGCGCGATCGAGGAGTAGGCGAGCATGCGGATCATGTTCGTCTGGCGCAACGCGACGAGGTTGCCGACGGTCATCGAGAGGGCGGCGAGCACCCAGAACACCGGCGCCCACACGTTGCTCTGGCCGAAGAACCCGACGAACACGAGCTCGAGAAGGGCGACGAAGCCCGCCGCCTTGGACGCGACCGAGAGGAACGCGGTGATCGGCGTCGGCGCGCCTTCGTAGGTGTCAGGGGCCCAGGTGTGGAACGGCACCGCGGACACCTTGAACGCGAACCCGACGATCACGAACACGATCGCCAGCGTGGCGATCGGCTTGGTCGTCGCTGATCCGCCGAGCTGCTCGCCGATCGTCGACAGCAGCGTCGAGCCCGTGACGCCGTAGAGCAGCGACATCCCGTAGAGCATCACGCCGGACGCGAACACGCCGAGCAGGAAGTACTTCATGCCGGCCTCGTTGCTCTTCACGTCGCGCTTGCGCCACGCGGCGAGCATGTAGGCAGGGATCGAAAGGAGCTCGAGGGCCACGAAAAGCGACACGAGATCTCGCGACGACGAGATCATCAGCATGCCGAGGATCGAGCAAAGGAGCAGCGTGTAGTACTCGCCCTCGTAGTAGTCGCCTTCGTCGATGTAATTCGTCGAGATCAGCACGACGGCGTACCCGGTGATCAGGAACAGCGCTTTGAGCACGAGTGCGAAGTTGTCGACCACGTACGCGCCGCCGAACAGCGAACGGTCGGTGCCGTCGACAGCGAGCGTGAGCACGGGCACGAGCGCCGCGAGCAGTCCGAGACCGGCGATCGAGGACGTCGCCCACTTCTGCCGCTCGTCGAGGAACAGGTCGACGAGGAGCAGCACGACGATGCCGACGGCCAGCACGATCTCGGGCGCGAGCGCGTGGTAGTCGACGTTGGGCTGCACCCAGCTGCCGGCTTGGGCCAGGAGATGCACCTCGTCAGCCTCCGAGCGCGCGCAGCGCGGTGCCGACGGCCTCGTCGGTCATGCCGAAGATCAGGTTCGGGAAGATGCCGAGGACGAGGATGCCGGCGAGCAATGGCGTCCAGGCCATCCACTCGGGGATCGTCACGTCGTGGGCGGGCTCATGCGCGAACGTCGGGCTCACGTCGCCGAACGCGGTGCGCTGGTACAGCCAGAGCAGGTACGCGGCTGCGAGGACGGTGCCCACGGCGGCGATCACCATGTAGGTGCGGAACACGCCCTCACTGAGACCGGCCGCCGGGCTGTACGAGGCGAGGATCGACGGGAACTCACCCCAGAAGCCGGCGAGGCCCGGCAAGCCGAGCGAGGCCATCGCACAGAACCCGAGGATCCAGCCGAACCGCGGGATGCGTTGGAGCAGCCCGCCCATCTGGCGGATCTCCAGTGTGTGGTAGCGCTCCTTCACCGAGCCGGCGAGGAAGAAGAGCATGCCGGTGATGAGGCCGTGGGCGACCATCCCGAACACCGCGGCGTTGAGGCCGAAGCTCGTGAGCGTCGCGATGCCGAGCATGACGAAGCCCATGTGGGCGACAGAGGAGAACGCGATCAGCCGTTTCATGTCGGTCTGTGCGAGGCAGCAGAGCGCGCCGTAGATGATGCCGATGACGGCGAGCAGCCCGATCCAAGGTGCCCACGAGACGGCGGCGTTCGGCAGGATGGGGATCGCGATCCGGATGAAGCCGTACGTGCCGAGCTTCAGGAGGATCGCGGCCAGGATCACCGAACCGACCGTGGGCGCCTGTGTGTGCGCGTCGGGCAGCCAGGTGTGGAACGGGAACATCGGCACCTTGATCGCGAAGCCGATGAACAGGCCCGCGAAGATCACGAGAGCGGTGCTGTGCGTGATCGACGACGAGTGGGCCGCCAGGTACTCCATCGAGAAGCTCTGGCCGCCGGTCTTGAAGAAGAGCGCGAGGAAGCTCAGCAGCATCAACGCCGAGCCGAACAGCGTGAAGAGGAAGAACTTGATCGCGGCGTACTGGCGTTGCTCGCCGCCCCAGACGCCGATCATGAAGTACATCGGGAGCAGCACGACCTCGAAGAAGACGAAGAACAGGATGAGGTCCTGCGCGACGAACGTGCCGTTCATGCCGATCTCGAGCACCAAGATCAGGATGAAGAA
>DATKAS010000401.1:0-2685 GCA_035497855.1 Acidimicrobiales bacterium | reverse complement strand
GGCGGAAACGCGGCGTCCGTACCCTGATCGCACGAGGCCCGCCACCTCTCTCGTCCCCCCGGGGAGGTGACGGGCCTCGCCGCGACGCCCGTACGATGCGCGCCCATGCGCACCCGTCTCACCGATGTCCTCGAAGTCGAGCACCCCGTGATGCTCGCCGGCATGGGCGGCGTCTCCTACCACCGGCTCGCCGCCGCGGTCTCCGAAGCCGGCGGATTCGGCTGCCTCGGTGCCTCGACGATGGGTCCCGAGGTGATGATCGACGAGATCGCGAAGACGCGCGCGCTGACCAGCAAGCCCTTCGGGGTCGACCTGCTCACCGCGGTCGCCGGTCAGGTCGAGAACCAGGTGCAGTCGGTCATCGATGGCGGTGCCCGCGTGTTCGTAGCGGGGCTCGGTGTGCCGCGCGACGTGATCGACCTCTGTCATCGGAGCAACGTGCTTGTCGCGAGCATGTGCGGAAAGGTGCGCCACGCGACAGCCGCCGTCGAGGCGGGCTGCGACATCGTCGTGGCGCAAGGGACCGAAGCCGGCGGGCACACAGGCCTCGTCGCCACGATGGCGCTCGTGCCGCAGGTCGTCGACGCGGTCGGTGCGCGGGTGCCGGTGGTGGCCGCGGGTGGGCTCTTCGACGGCCGCGGCCTCGCGGCCTCACTCGCGCTCGGCGCTGACGGCGTGTGGATCGGCACGCGCTTCATCGCGACGCCCGAAGCTCGCTCCGTGCCGGGCTACAAGGACGTGCTGCTCGGCCTCGGCGAGGACGGCACGGTGATCTCGCGCGCGTACACGGGCAAGACCTGCCGCGTCGTGCGCAGCGAGTGGACGCAGCACTTCGAGGAGCATCCCGATGAGCTCCAGCCGTTCCCGCAACAGGCGCTCGCCGCGGTTCGAGCGGGAGTCAGCCACCTCGGCGGCGACGAGCACACGCAGGTGGATCCGAGCCGCGAGTTCTTCCCGTGCGGCCAGGGCGCGGGCGCGATCGACGAGCTCGTGCCCGCCGGCGATCTCGTGCGGTCGTTCATCGCCGAAGCCGAAGCGGTCATCGACCGGCTCGGCAGCGTGCGCGCGAGCTGAGTCGCTAGAGGCTGGCCTTCACCGCATCGATGAGACCGGCTGCGCGCGGGTCGCCGGCGAGGTTCATCTGCATCTGGTTCATCACGTAGCCGAAGCCGACGCCACTGTCGGCATCGCCGAACCCGAGCGAACCGCCTGCACCCGCGTGGCCGAACGACGACGGGCCCATCATGGGCGTCATCAACCCCGCTGTCATGAACCCGAGCCCGAACGTCGACTCCATCATGAGCACCTGGTCGGGCCCGCTCGTCTGGGTTTCGCTCACCTTCGCGACGGTCTCCGGCGTCAGCAGGCGGATGCCGTCGACCTCGGAGACACACGCGGCATACATCCGCGAGAGCGATGCCGCGTTCGTGATGCCGTTCGCCGCGGGGATCTCGGCTGCGTGCATCGCGGGCGTGTTGAAGATCATTTCGCCACCGAGCGCGCCGAGCGCGCCCTGCAGCGAGAGCGCGCGACCGATCAGCGTGTCGGGACCCATGAAATGGGCGACCATCGCCTCCATCTCCGGAGGGGGCGGCGGCGACGGCACGAGGGGCGCGACGCGCGCTTCCTCGGACGCGGGCAGCCCGATCCAGAAATCGAGGCCGAGCGGCTTCGCGACCTCGTCGGCGAAGAAGGTGCCGAGGCTCTTGCCGGTGATGCGGCGCACGAGCTCACCGGCGAGGTGGCCGTACGTCACCGCGTGGTAGCCGTGCTTCGTGCCCGGCTCCCACACCGGGGCTTGCGCGGCGAGCGCCTCGACGACGGGCGTCCACGCGAACACCTCGTCGGCAGTGAGCGTCTTGTCGATGACCGGGATGCCGGCGCGGTGCGACATGAGGACACGCACCGGGATCTCACCCTTGCCGGCGGCCGCGAACTCAGGCCAGTAGTCGGAGACCCTCGCGTCGTAGTCGATCTCACCGCGTTGCGCGAGGAGTGCGACGCACAGCGCCGTGGCTCCCTTCGTCGTGGAGAACACGAGCTGCAGGGTGCGGTCGTCGTAGGCCCGGCCGGTCGACGGCTCGGCGATGCCACCCCACAGGTCGACCACCTTCTTGCCGCCGACATGCACCGCGACGGCGGCACCGAGCTCGCCGTGCTCCGAGAAGTTGCGCACGAACGCGTCGCGGACCGACTCGAAGCCTGGCTCGACGGTGCCGCCGATGGGAGGAGCTGCGACGTCGGTCATGCCGCGTCCACGATCTCGCGCATCTGATCGATCGTCTTGACCGGATCACCACCGATGGGGTTCACGGCGAGCGTCGTGACGCCCGCCTCCTTGAACGCGGCGACCCGTTCGGCAACATAGGACTTCGGACCGATCAGCGTGGTCTTCTCGAGCCATTCCTCGGGCACCTTCGCTGCAGCCTCCTCCTTCTTGCCGTCCAGGTAGAGGTCTTGGATCTCCTTCGCGGCGTGCTCGAAGCCGTAGCGCACGGCGAGGTCGTTGTAGAAGTTCTTGCCCCTCGCACCCATGCCGCCGACGTACAGCGCCGTCATCGGACGGCCGGTGTCGCGCAGCTTCTCCACGGGGAGGTCGTCGCCGATCGCCACCGTGCCTCCCGCGCAGACCTCGAGCGGACCGAGGTCGGGCGAGCGCTTGGCGAGCCCGCGCTTCAAGTCGTC
>DATKAS010000400.1:0-7169 GCA_035497855.1 Acidimicrobiales bacterium | reverse complement strand
CATCAACTGACGGTCATCCGGCTCGTGCGACCCGGATCGGGAGCCGCTTCAGCTCGACGCCGTTGATCTCGATCACGAAGTTGTACGCGTCGGCCTTCTCGAACACGAGCCCGTCGAAGTTGAGCGCGATGACGACGATCTGCTCGTCGCCGGGAGGCAGCAGCGGCGGGCGGCCGACCGTGAACTGCCCGCTGACGACGTAGAGCCGTCCGTCGTCCGTCGGCCCGTCGCCGAGCGGCATGCGGCCGCCGTCGGAGTCGTCGAGGCGCACGTCGAAGCGGTGCGGCACGTTCGTCTCCGTGTACGGCACATGCACGAGCAAGCCGAGGCCGATGCGCGCGTGGCGCACGGGCAGCTGCGACGCGTTGATGACGTTCCATCCCGCGCCCTGCGCGTACAGCTTTCCCTCGACAGCGACGACGGAGTCCGCGACGAACGCGTCGAGCTCCATCAGAGGGGAGGCTCGGCGCCGCGCTGGTTCGTGATCCGTCCGTAGTGCTCAGGCTCGCGGTGGCGCGCGAAGTCGAACACCGTCTGCTTGTAGCTGTCGCACAGCGACAGGTCACACCGAGCGACCGCGACCTCGTCACCCAGCGTCGTGCACATCGCCGCGATCTCCCCCGACGGGGCGATGATCGCGGAACCGCCGATCATCGCGACGCCCTCCTCGTTCCCCGCCTTCGCGACGCCGACCACCCACGTGCCGTTCTGATACGCGCCCGACTGCATGACGAGGTGGTTGTGGAAGTCGCCGAGCCGATCGTGCTCGGGCGCGGGCGGGTTGTGGACCGGCGTGTTGTACCCGAGCAGCACGAGCTCGACGCCCTGCAGTCCGAGCACGCGGTAGGCCTCGGGCCACCGACGGTCGTTGCAGATCATCATCCCGACGATCCCGCCGAACGCCCGCCAGACCTCGAAGCCGGCGGGCCCGACCTCGAAGTAGCGCTTCTCGAGGTGCTGGAAGGCGCGCCACGGCTCGTGCTCGGCGTGTCCGGGCAGGTGCACCTTGCGGTACCGCCCGATCTCGTGCCCGTCGGGCGAAACCAAGACTTGCGTGTTGTAGCGGTGGCCGTCGGCCGTCTTCTCCGCGAACCCGAGGCAGAACCCGACGCCGAGGCGGGCGGCTTCGTCGAAGAGCGGCTTGGTGTCGACGGAGGGCATCTCGGCCTCGAACCACACGTCGAGCTCGCGCTCGTCCTCGTAGTACCAGCGGGGGAAGAACGTCGTGAGCGCGAGCTCCGGGTAGACGACCAGCTCTGCACCCAGCGCATGTGCGTCATGCAGGAGGCGGAGCAGCCGCTCGACGACACCAGCACGCGACTCGTCCCGCTGCACCGGACCCATCTGCGCTGCGGCAACCGTGACCACTCGGCTCATGTCTCGGCGTCTCCCACGGTCGGCCCTTGCTCCGCCAATTCCAGCAGCACCTGCAACAGCACGTTCGCCCCCGCCTCGAGGTCTTCGGGATCGGTGTGCTCTGCCGGATTGTGGCTGATGCCGCCGCGGCTCGGCGTGAACACCATCGCCGCCGGGCAGACCCGCGCCATCATCTGCGCGTCGTGGCCCGCACCGGACGGCATCCGGTGCACGGAAAGCCCGAGGCGCAGCGCGGTCTGCTCGACGAGGAGCACCGTGTCGGGGTCGAACTCGACCGGCTCGAAGCGAGCCAGCGACCGCCGTTCGATGTCGACGCCCTCCCTGCGTTCGAGCTCCTCGCAGAAGTCGGCGAAGGCGCCCTCGGCATCGGCGAGGAGCGCTTCGTCGGTGTTCCGCAGGTCGACCGTGAGCACGGCGCGTCCAGGCACCACATTCACCAGGTCGGGATGGAGGTCGAGCCGTCCCACCGTCGCGACCTGATGACCGCCCACCTCGTGAGCGAGCCGTCGCACGTACGACACGATCTCAGCCGCCGCGAATCCCGCGTCGTGGCGCATCGTCATCGGCGTCGTGCCGGCGTGGTTCGACTGGCCGACGATCGTGATCTCCTGCCACGAGATCCCCTGCACGCCCTCGACCGCGCCGATCGTCGTGCCACGCGACTCGAGCACGGGCCCCTGCTCGATGTGGAGCTCGACGAACGCGGCCGGGGGCGGACCTGGGCACGGGAGCGCGCCCGCGTATCCGATGCGGATGAGCTCAGCGCCGACCGTCGGGCCGTCGATGCCCTCGATGTCGAGCGCGTCCTCGAGCGAGATGCCACCGACGTAGGTGAGTGAGCCCATCATGTCGGGCTGGAAGCGCGACCCCTCCTCGTTCGTGAAGAACCCGACCGCGAGCGGTCGCCGCGTTGTGACACCCGCGCGCTCGAGCACCTCGACCACCTCGAGGCCGGCGAGCACACCGAGGTTGCCGTCGTAGCGGCCGCCGGTGCGGACCGTGTCGATGTGCGAACCCGTCATCACGGGCGGGCCGGGCTCGCGACCTGCCCGCGTGCCGACCACGTTGCCGATCTCGTCGATGCCGACGTCGAGGCCGAGGTCCTTCATCCACGTGACGACGAGGTCGCGGCCCTCCTTGTCCGCGTCGGTGAGGGCGAGCCGGTTGTTGCCTCCTCCTTCGATCGGGCTGATCTCCGCGAGCGCGGTGATCCGGCGCATGAGCCGCGCGCCGTCGACGCGCAGATCGCGAAGGTCGCTCACAGGGTGCTCAGCCACGAGGCAACGTGAACGCGCGCACCTCGGCCAAAGCGTTGCCGACCTGCGCGACGGCAGCCTCGAACATGGCCTTGCCGAGCTCCGCACTCGATCCCGTGGGATCACCGATGTGGCCGCTCGGGCCGAAGTCGTTCGAGAGCCACCCGAAGCTCACTGGTCCACCGAAGCGCACGTACTGGTTCGCTGCGATGTCCTCGGGCACGTTGCGGAAGCCGGCGTCGAGGTCGACGAGATCAGGACGGAGGTGGAGCATCATCGACGTCTCGCCGATGCCGCCGTGCACACCCATGCCCCGCTCGTCGGACGGATCGCTGTCGCGACGCCCGCCCTGATCCGGCGGCACGAACGGATGCGCGAGGAAGGTCATGAGCCCGTACTTCAGACGGAGCTCGCGACAGGCGACGTTCAGCAGCGAGGAGTTGCCGCCATGGCCGTTCAGGAAGACGAGGCGCCTCGCGGGCAGTGTCGCGAGGGACCGGCCGATGTCGTCGAGCACCGCGAGGAGCGTCGTCGCCGAGAGCCAGACCGTGCCGGACGACCACGCGTGCTCGTTCGACTTCGTGTACGCGAGCGCAGGGAGCAGCCACAGGTCGAGCTCGTCGCCGCGTTCCTGCACGATCGCTTCGGCAACCTCGCTCGCCACCACGAAATCCGTCGAGAACGGCAAGTGGGGACCGTGCTGCTCGATCGCGCCCAGCGGCTGGATCAGCACCGAGTCGGGTGTGATCCGGTCGGCGACCTGTGGGGCCCGGAGATCAGCGAGGTGCCGTGTGCGAGACGCCATCGACCGCATCGTACGATGCGCAATGGACTACGGCGCGATCGTCGTCGGCGGGGGCCACAACGGCCTCATCTGCGCGGCCTACCTCGCGAAGGCCGGCATCCCCGTGCTCCTGCTGGAGGCGAGGCCTGAGGTCGGCGGCTGCGCGTCCACCGTCGATGCGATCGGCGCGCGGGTCAACATCTGCAACTGCGACCACGTGGTGTTCCGCACCACGCCCGTGATCGACGAGCTCGACCTCGGCCGCCATGGCCTGCGCTACCTCGATCCGGAGCCATCGCAGGTCCAGGCCTCGTGGGACGGCGAAGCCGCGTGGCCCGTGTTCCACGACGTCGAGCGCACCATCGAGGCACTCGAGCTCATCCACCCGGAGGAAGCCGACGGGTACCGGCGCTACTGCGCCGCGGCGATCCCCGTCGCCGAGCTCGTGCTCGAGATGGCGTGCGAACCACCGCTCCCCGGAGGCGTGCTCAAGCGCCTCGCCGCGCGACGAGCCCGCGGTGCCGCGACGATGCTGCGCTGGAGTCGGCTCACGGCGGCCGACGTGCTGCGGTCGTTCTTCTCCCTCGAGGTCCTCATGGGCCCGGCCGTCACGACCGGTCCCGCGGTGTGGGGCCTGTCGCCGTTCACGCCGCACACCGGCCTCGGGGCGCTCACGTACGCCATGAAGCACGCGGGTCGAGTCGGACGACCAGTCGGCGGCAGCGGTTCGGTCCCAGCGAGCATCCGCAGCGCGTTCACCGAGGCTGGCGGCACGTTGCGCACCGACACGCGCGTCACCGGCATCCTGTGCGAGGGCGACCACGTCCGCGGCGTCGAGCTCGCAGACGGCACCGTCATCGAAGCCCCGCTCGTCGTGTCGGCATGTGATCCACGCGAGACGTTCGTGCAATGGCTGCGCGGCGCGCCCGCATCGGCGACTTCGCTCGTCGAGCGGTGGCGCGCCGCCCCCATCGAAGACGGATACGAGTCGAAGGTCGACGCCGTCATCGCGGCCCTTCCGCGACTTCGCTCGATCGACATGCGGCACTTCCAGCGGCTCGGTGTCGACGAGCCGACGACCGGCACGACCATCGTCGCGCCGAGCCTCGCGGACATGGCCGCCGCGCATCGTCAGATCGACCAAGGCGCGATCGCCGACCGGCCCATGTTCTTCGTGAACATCCCGTCGGTGCTCGACGACACGATGCGCATCGGATCGTCGCACGTGATGAGCCTCGAGACCCTCTACACGCCGTACGAGCTCAAGGGCGGGTGGGAGCACTCCTCCGAACCGGAGCGCTGGCTTCAACGCTTCGCGTCGCTCGTCGAGGGCTCGTTCCTCGACTCGGTCGAACGCTGGCGAGCGATGACTCCGCTGAGCTACGAACGCGAGTTCAACTTGCCGCGCGGTCACGCGACGTCGTTTGCAGGCTCACCGCTGTCGGCGATGCTCGGCCGCCAGCCCGAGCTCACGCGCTACGAGACTCCAGTGAAGGGCCTGTACCTCACGGGCGCCGCGACCTACCCCGGTGCCGGCGTGTGGGGCGCGAGTGGACGCAACGCGGCGACCGTGATCTTGCGCGGCTGAACGGGTTCGCCTGCGCGATCGGTCAGGCGATCGGCTCCTGGGTGCTCCACGGGAACTCGATCCACCTGTCGGTCTCACGCCACACGTACTCGCACTTGACGACTGAGCGGGGCTTCTCGTACAGGACCGCGCAGCGCACCTCCGCGACCTTGCCGATGCAAAAGTCCTTGACGAGCGCGAGCGTGTGGCCGGTGTCGGCGACGTCGTCCGCGACGAGCACCCGGGCCTCGGTGAGGTCGACGAGCTCCGGCGTGGGCGGAAGGATCATCGGGACGTCGAGGCGCTCGTCGATGCCCGTGTAGTACTCGACGTTCATCGTGTACAGGTTCTTGACCGAGAGCGCATAGCCGAGCGTCGCGGCGACGAGCAGCCCGCCTCGAGCGATCGCCAGGATGATGTTCGGCTCGAAGCCGTCCTTGTGGACCATCCGGGCGAGGTCACGCGACCCTTCGCCGAAGTCGGGCCACGTGAGGATCTCCTTCGGCACGCTCATTCGGCGAACCTAGTCGCGGGCACGATGTCCTGAGGGCGCACCGGCACGCGGGACAGCGGCGCGCCAGTGGCATCGCGGATCGCGGCGACGACTGCAGGCGTGGCCGCGATGCACGGAGGCTCGCCCACCCCTTTTGCCCCGAGCGGCGCCTGGGGATCGGGCTCCTCGACGAGCGACACGAGCACCTCGGGCGCGTCGAGGGCAGTCGGCAGCAGGTAGTCGGTGAACGACGCGTTGCGTATGAGGCCGTCCTGCACGACGATCTCCTCCATCACGGCGAGGCCCATGCCTTGCGCGATGCCGCCCTCGATCTGCCCGATCACCGAGAGGGGATGCAACGCCCGCCCGACGTCTTGCGCGGTGGCGATCTGCACCACGCGCACGAGGCCGAGCTCCTCGTCCACGTCGACGACCGCTCGCTGCGCGACGAACGCGAACGCGACGTGGCACGCGCCTTGGCCGCGCTCGTCGAGCTCCTCGGTCTTGCGGTGTTGGTAGGTCACGGTCTCCTCGAACGCGACGCCGCGGCTCACGTCCGCAACCGCGACGCGGGCGTGGCCCAGCGTGTCGATCACGTCGGTGCCCTCGATCGCGAGCCGCAGCGGGTCGACCCCGAGTCGACCCGCTGCGTGCGCGAAGAGGCGCTCGCGCACCGCTCGGCACGCGAGGTCGGTCGCGCCTCCCGACATCCACGTCTGCCGTGACGCCGAGGTCGACCCCGCTGAGCCGATCGTGGTGTCGGCGGGCTCGAGCACCACCTCGTCGACCCCGAGCACGTCCCGTGCGATCTGCGCGGCGATGGTCACGAACCCTTGGCCGACCTCCGCCGTCGCGATCTTGAGCGACACGACGCCGTCGGCGAGCCGGCACCGCGCGGTGGCCGAGTCGTCGAACCCCTCCGAGTACATGAGGTTCTTGATCGCGAGCGCGTACCCGACGCCCCGCTTCAGATGGCCCGAGTCCGTGGTGCGGCCCGCTCCCCCTGGTCGGGCGAGCCACGCGTCGTCGGGAGGCGCAGGCGGGAGTGGGAACGCCGCGGTCTCTTGCAGGCACCGGACTGTCGGCGCCACGCTCTCGAGGCGTTGCCCGGTCACCAGCACGTCTCCGGTCTCGATCGCGTTGCGCAACCGCACCTCGACCGGATCGATGCCGACTGCTGCAGCGAGCTTGTCCATCTGGCTCTCGTGCGCGAAGCAGGCTTGCTGCACGCCGAAGCCGCGCATCGCGCCGCACGGCGGGTTGTTCGTGCGCACCGCCCATCCGTCGATGCGCGCGTTGGGCAGGCGGTACGGGCCCTGCACGTGCGTGATCGCGTTGATCAGCACCGCGCTCGAGGTGGACGCGTACGCGCCTCCGTCCAGCATCACTCGGCACTCGAGGTTGACGAGGGTGCCGTCCGCCCGCGCGTGATGGCGCATCCAGATGGTGCCGGGGTGACGGTGCACGTGGCCGAGGAACGACTCGTCCCGGCCATACACCATCTTCACGGGTCGGCCGGTGCGGAGCGCGAGGAGGCACACGTGCACCTGCAGGCTGACGTCCTCACGCGCGCCGAACGCGCCGCCCACGCCCCCGAGTGACAGCCGCACACGATCCTCCTCGAGCCCGAGGCACTCGGCGATCTGGCGACGATCCTCGTGGAGCCACTGCGTCGAGATGAACAGCTCGACC
>DATKAS010000399.1:0-4147 GCA_035497855.1 Acidimicrobiales bacterium | reverse complement strand
GCTTCTGGCAGAACACCGCGACGAGCTGCTCGAAGTCCATTGCCGCGATCTCGTTCGCGTCCAACGTGCCGCCGAGTCGCTGCTTCAACAGCGCGGGTCCTCTGAACGCCCATTCCATCGGCACCTGCTGGTCGAGCAGCATCCCGAGCAGGAGTGCGAGCGGATCAGTGTTGAGCAACCGATCCGCGTCGCGGTCTCCCGTGATCGCGAGCGTGCCGTTCACGCAGCGAGCCTAGGCCCGGGCTGGGTCGATGGCGTCGGTGTCGATGTCGTAGTGCGCGATCGCGTCGCGCACCGTCTCGGGCTTGACGTCGCCCGTCGCCGCGAGCGCGCTGAGCACCGCGACGACGGTGTTCGGAGCGTCGACCTCGAAGTGGCGACGCAGCGACTCGCGAGTGTCGGAGCGGCCGAAGCCATCGGTGCCGAGCGGCACGAACGTTCGGTCGACGAAGCGGGCGATCTGGTCTGGCACCACCTTCATGAAGTCGGTCACCGCGACGATCGGGCCCTCTGCCTCCGCGAGCAGCCGGCTGACGAGAGGGGTGCGAGCCGGTTGCGAGGGATGCAGCCGGTTCCAGCGTTCCGTGCCCAGCGCCTCGTCTCGAAGCGCCTTGTACGACGTCGCCGACCAGAGCTCCACGCCGACGTCCCACCGCTCGGCGAGCTCGGCGGCGGCGGCGCGCGCTGCGCCTTGCGCCGATCCGGAGAACAGCACCGTGGCTCGCTCGGCGGGACCATCGGGAGCGTCTGCCCACTTGTAGAGGCCGGCCATGATGCCCTCCTCGACGTCGGGCGGCATCGGCGGCATCGCGTAGTTCTCGTTGTAGAGGGTCAGGTAATAGAAGACGTCCTCCGGTTGCGGTCCGTACATGCGGCGAAGGCCGTGCTTCACGATCGTCGCCATCTCGTACGCGAACGCAGGGTCGTAGGCCTGGCAGGTCGGCACCGCGGAAGCGAGCAGGAGGCTCTGTCCGTCTTGGTGCTGCAGCCCCTCACCGAGCAGGGTCGTGCGGCCAGCCGTCGCCCCGAGGAGGAAGCCGCGCGTGCGTGCGTCTGCCGCGAGCCAGATCAGGTCGCCGACGCGCTGGAACCCGAACATGGAATAGAAGATGTAGAAGGGAACCATCGGCACGCCGCGGTGGGCATAGCTCGTGCCCGCGGCGATGAAGCTCGACAGTGCACCGGCCTCGGTGATGCCCTCCTCCAAGATCTGCCCGTCCTTCGCCTCGCTGTAGGAGAGCAGCAGGTCCGCATCGACAGGCTCGTAGCGCTGTCCTTGCGAGGCGTAGATCTTCACCTCGCGGAACAGCGCGTCCATGCCGAACGTGCGGGCTTCGTCCGGGATGATCGGCACGACGCGCGGTCCGAACCGCTCGTCGCGGGTGAGGTTGCGCACGAGGCGGGTGAAGGCCATCGTCGTCGACACCGCCTGGTTGCCCGACCCTGCGCTCACCTCCGCGAACGCGGTGTCGGCAGGCAGCTCGAGCGGGCGCCGGGCGCGCACGACGCGACGGGGGATCACGCCGTCGAGCACACGGCGGCGCTCGACCATGTACTGGTACTCGACCGAGTCGGTCGGCGGCCGGTAGTAGGGCGGGTCGCCCGCGTCGAGCGACTCCTCGGGGATCTCGGTGTGCAGCAGCAGCCGGTCGCGCAAGATCCGCAGCTGCTCGGCCGTCATCTTCTTGATCTGGTGCGTCGCGTTGCGTCCTTCGACGTCGGGGCCGAGCGTCCATCCCTTGATCGTCTTGGCGAGGATGACCGTGGGCGCCCCGGAGCCCTCGTTCTCGACGGCGGCCTTGTACGCCGCGTACAGCTTGCGGTAGTCGTGGCCGCCACGCGGGAGGAGCCGCAGCTCGTCGTCGGAGAGATGCTCGACGAGGCGTCGCAGCCGCGGGTCGGGGCCGAAGAAGTGCTCACGGATGTACGCGCCCGACTCGACGGTGTAGCGCTGGAACTCGCCGTCGACCGTCGTGTTCATCTTGTTGAGGAGGACACCGTCGACGTCGCGCGCGAGCAGCGCATCCCACTTCGAGCCCCAGATCACCTTGATCACGTTCCAGCCCGCGCCGCGGAACTGCGCCTCGAGCTCCTGGATGATCTTGCCGTTGCCGCGCACCGGGCCGTCGAGCCGCTGCAGGTTGCAGTTCACGACGAAGAACAGGTTGTCGAGACGCTCGCGCGAAGCGAGCGAGAGCGCGCCGAGCGTCTCGGGCTCGTCGCACTCGCCATCGCCGACGAAGCACCAGACGCGCGTGTTGCTGGTGTCGTCGAGGCGGCGGTTCTGCAGGTAGCGGTTGAAGCGGGCGTGGTACACCGCGTTGATCGGGCCGAGGCCCATCGAGACCGTGGGGTACTCCCAGAAGTCGGGCATGAGCCGCGGGTGCGGGTACGACGACAGGCCATTGCGCCCGATCTCGCGGCGGAAGTGGTCGAGGTCGTCTTCGCTCAGCCGTCCTTCGAGGAACGCGCGGGCATAGATGCCTGGCGCAGCGTGCCCCTGGATGTAGATCGCGTCGCCGGGCTGCCCGTCGTCCTTGCCGCGGAAGAAGTGGTTGAACCCGACCTCGTAGAGGCTCGCGCTCGACGCGAAGGTCGAAAGGTGCCCGCCGATGCCGTCGGCGTGCTTGTTCGCCCTGATGACCATGACGGCGGCGTTCCACCGGATGAACGCGCGGATGCGCCGCTCGATCAGCTCGTCGCCAGGGAACCACGGCTCGCGCTCAGCGGGGATCGTGTTGACGTAGGGCGTGCTCACCGTCGCCGGGAATCCGACCTGCAGCTCCCGCGCGCGCTCGAGCAGCTTGCTGACGAGGAACCGGGCGCGTGTCTTGCCGTGCACGTCCACGACGCCGTCGAGGCTGTCGAGCCACTCCTGGGTCTCGTCCGGATCGATGTCGGGCAGCTGGTTCACGAACCCGTCGAAGATCATGGAGACCATTCTCCACCCGTACCTGCCGGTTCGGGTGCCCTATGTGTGAACATTCACGCCATGCGGCCCGAGCTCGTCGACTTCCTGCGCGCCCGAGGCCTGTCGGACGACGAGATCGCGGCGGCGGGGGAGGGTCGCGAGCTGATCGACCTCACGCTCAGCATGGCCATCCTCCCGAGCCGCCGGCTGTACACGCTCGACGAGGCCGCCCGACTCGCCGACGCCGATCCACATGCCGCGGCTCGCCTGTGGCGGGCGATGGGCTTCCCCGATCCCGAGCCCGGCGACCGGGTCGCCACCGACATCGACGTTGCCGCGCTGCGTGCGGTGATCGAGCCCGTGCAGCACGAAGAGGAGCTCGACCGCGCCGTCGAGCAGACGCGCATCATCGCGAGCGCGGTGGCCGTGATCGCCGAGGTGTGGACCGACCGGATCGCGCGAGCGGTCGAGGATCTGGCCGCTGCAGGTCACACGCCCGATGAGATCGCGATGCGCGTGAGCGACACGTTGGGGATCGAACGCCTCGGCTATCTGATCGACTACCTCCACCGCCGCCAGCTGATCGCGGCCGTCGAGCGACGGCTCTACTGGAGTCCCGAGGGCGCACTCTCCGATCAGGTGCTGACAGTCGGGTTCGCGGATCTGACGGGGTACACCGCGCTCACCCAGCAGCTCGACGGCCAGGAGCTCGACACCCTCGTGGCCCGGTTCGAGTCGCTCACGCGCGACGTGATCGCGGAGTACGGGGGCAGGCTCGTGAAGACGATCGGCGACGAGGTCATGTTCCTCGCCGCGAACCCTGCGGCCGGCGCCGACCTCGCGCTCAAGCTCGTGGAGGCACACAGCGAGGACGAGCTGCTGCCGCCGGTCAAGGTCGCGTTCGACACCGGCCCCGTGCTCCTGCGTGACGGCGACGCGTTCGGTCCGACGGTGAATCGCGCGAGCCGCATGGTCGACCTCGCCAAGCCCTCGACGGTCGTGGTGCCGTCGTCGGTGCGCGACGCGCTGGACGGCGATCCGGAGTTTCGCTTGCGTCCCATGGGTGTGCGCCGTCTCAAGGACATCGGGGCGACCTGGCTGTGGGCGGTCACCCGGGGCGATCCGGCCGCGTGAGCACGCGCACGGTCGTCTACACCGACGGCGCCTGCAGTCGAAACCCCGGGCCCGGCGGCTGGGCGTGGGCAGTCGACGGCGGACGTCCCCATGCGAGCGGGT
>DATKAS010000398.1:0-4298 GCA_035497855.1 Acidimicrobiales bacterium | reverse complement strand
AGGGCGCGGGCCAGCACCTGCAGCAGGATCTGCGGCTGCGAGTCCCCACCCATCGTGGCGAGCACAGCTGCGAGCCTTCCGTCGAGGCCCGTCACGAGGGCCGGCGTGAGGGTGTGCGGGGGTTGGCGGCCGGGCGCGTACTCGGCGGGGTGGCCCGCCTCCACCGAGAAGCCGAGCCCGCGGTTGTGGAGGTTGATGCCGGTGCTCGGCTCGAACAAGTGGCTGCCGAAGCCCGAAGCGTTCGACTGGATGAGCGACACGCCCACGCCGTCCCCATCGACCACGCAGAGCGCGGTGGTGTCGCCGGCGCGCGCCGGCCCAGCGAGCGCGGAGGCTCGAACGCTGTCGATCGCGTCCCGGCGCGGGGCGAGACGTGCGGGGGCGACGAGCGCGGATCCGTCCGCGCGGTCGTGGAGCTCAGCTGGCCTGTCGTAGCCGGCTTGCTTGGATGCCTCGACGAGGAGGTGCGCCCACTGCGGGTCGTCGGGATCGGTCGGCAACGCAAGGCCATCAGCGATCCACGCGCTCGACAGCAAGAGGTAGCCCTGGGAGCTCGGCGGGACTCCCCACAAGAGGTGACCGAACGCCTCCACGCTGATCGGATCGACCCACCGAGCGCCTGGCTGCTCGAGATCGCAGGGCGCGTACTCCCCGCTCCCCACCGCGAGGAGTCCCGCGCCGAACTCTCCCTCGTAGAACCCCGAGCGGCCGTCGGCGACGATCGCCCGAAGCGCCCGAGCGACGCCGGGTCGGCGGATGACTTCGCCCGTCTTGCGGTTCCCGGTCGGGCCGCGCAAGTCCTCGGAGCCCGGCACGTCGGGGAGCGTGGCGATCGACGCTGCGAGCATCGACGATGCCGGGAACCCGTCGTGCGCGTAGCCGATCGCCGGCGCGAGCACGCGCTCGAGTGGGAGCCGGCCGAACCGCTCGTGCAAGGCGACCCACCCGTCGACGCACCCGGGCACCGTCACTGCACGGATGTCGTGGCGGAAGGGCATCTGGGTGAAGCCTTCGGCGCGTACACGGGCGCTGTCGGCCCCCGCGCCCGCACGGCCAGCGGCGTTGAGCGTCGCCGGTGGCCGTTCATCCTGCGAGACGAGCGCGAAGAGATCGCCCCCCATGCCGCAGAGGTTCGGCATCGTGACCGCGAGCACAGCGTTCGCTGCGATCGCGCCGTCGGCAGCGCTGCCTCCGTCGCGCAGGGCTCCGAGGCCGGCCTCGGTCGCGAGGTGATCGATGCTCGACACCATGGCCGTCGTCGAGTGCCGCGTCGCGAACGGGGCGAGAGGCTCGGGCATCGCTCGCACGTTAGGGGTCCAGAATGGGGCGATGGCGACCTTCGATTCGGTCAACCCCGCTCGTCCCGCGGAGGTGCTCGGCACGTTCGCCTCGGCGACCGCGGCGGACGTCGATCGAGCCGTCGCCCGCGCCGCGGACGCGCAGCGGTCGTGGGCCCGCCGTCCCGTGCCGGCGCGCGCCGACCTGATCGGGCGGGCCGCCGACGTGATCGCCGAGCGGAAGCGAGAGCTCGCGCAGCTCGTGACTCGCGAAGCGGGAAAGGTCCTCGTCGAGGCCGGCGGCGACGTGCAGGAGGCGGTCGACATGGGTCGCTTCGTCGCGGGACAAGGTCGCGCCGCGATGGGCGGTGTGGTCCCCTCCGAGCTCGTCGACAAGATGGCCTGGACGACGCGCCAGCCGGTCGGCGTCGTCGGGATGATCACGCCATGGAACTTCCCGGTCGCCATCCCGTCGTGGAAGTGCTTCCCTGCGCTCCTCGCGGGCAACGGCATCGTCCTCAAGCCCTCGGAGCACACACCGATGTGTGCGGACGCCTTCGTGGCCGCGCTCGTCGACGCGGGCATGCCGGCCGATCTCGTCCAGGTCGTGCACGGCGCGGGCGAGCCCGGCGCAGCGCTCGCGGTGCACCCGGGTGTGGGGGCGCTGTCCTTCACGGGCTCGGTTCCGACGGGTCGTTCCGTCGCGGCCCGGGCGATGGAGACCGGTCCACGGCTCGTGTCGCTCGAGCTCGGCGGGAAGAACGCGATGGTCGTGCTCGACGACGCGGACCTCGACCTCGTCGTCGACGGCGCGCTGTTCGGTGCGTTCGGCACCTCGGGTCAGCGGTGCACGTCCACCTCACGGCTCGTCGTCCAACGGGGCATCGCGGCCGCCGCAGTCGAGGCGATCGCGAAGCGGGCGGAGTCGCTCGTCCTCGGCGATCCGATCGAGGAGACGACCGACGTCGGCCCGGTGATCGACGGTCGATCCGCCGACCGCATCGTCGCGATGATCGAGCGCGCTGTCGAGGACGGTGCCACGGTCGTGACAGGCGGGCACCTGGTCGAGGCCGACCGTTGTGAGGGCGGCGCGTTCGTCGCTCCGACCGTGCTGACGGGAGTGAAACCGGACCACACGATCGCGAGGCAGGAGGTCTTCGGCCCGGTGCTCTCGGTGATCGAGGTCGGCGACGAGCACGAGGCAGCCGAGGTGGTGAACGCATCGGAGTACGGCCTCTCGGCAGCCGTCTACACGCGTGACATCAACACGGCGCTGCGATTGGTCGACCGCATCGACACGGGCATCGTCTATGTGAACGCGCCGACGATCGGCGCCGAGATCCCCCTGCCGTTCGGCGGCACGAAGCACACCGGCAACGGCTTCCGGGAGGCCGGTGTGCGGGGGATCGAGCAGTTCAGCCAGGTGAAGACCGTGTACGTCGACTACTCGGGCCGGCTCCAGAAGGCACAGATCGACACCCATCCCGATCTCTGATCGATCCGTGCATGCGCCGCCCGCGGACGGGGCATCGTGAGGCCATGAGCTTCGATCCGTACCTGATGTTCGACGGTGGCTGCCGGGCGGCGTTCACGCGCTACCACGAGATCTTCGGCGGCGACCTCACCGTGATCCGCATGGGCGACATCCCCGGTGAGCAGGTGCCGGCCGAGCAAGCCGACCTCGTGATCCACGCCGCGCTCGACGTCGACGGGCGACTGCTGATGGGCTCCGACGATCCGACCGGTGGGTCCAAAGGCAACATCGAGCGCAGCCACGTGTACCACGAGGTCCCCGACATCCCGACCGCGCAGCGGGCCTACGCCGCGCTCGCCGAAGGGGGCGAGGAGACACAACCGTTGATGGAGACGTTCTTCTCGCCCATGTGGGGCATGTGCAAGGACCGCTGGGGCGTGCGCTGGATGATCGGCGTGCCGCAATAGCCCGACAAACGTGCCTCAGCTCTCGCGCAACGCGTTCTTCTGGACCTTCCCGGTGCCGCCGCGGGGGAGCGCGTCGACGAGGCGCACTTCCTTCGGCGCCTTGAAGTGCGCGAGCCGTTCGCGCACGAACACGATGAGCTCCTCCGGCGAGGCGCTCGCACCCGACCGCAACGCGACGAAGGCACGCGGCACCTCGCCCCACCGCTCGTCCGGCACTCCCACCACGGCCGCTTCGAGCACCGCGGGATGCTGCGCGAGCACGTTCTCGACTTCGACCGAGCTGATGTTCTCGCCGCCGGAGATGATGAGGTCCTTCTTCCGGTCGACGATCGTGAGGAAGCCGTCGGGTGACATCGTCGCGACGTCACCGGTGTGCAGCCAGCCTCCGGCGAGCGTCGTCGCCGTCGCCTCTTCGTCCTCCCAGTAACCCTTCATCACGTGGTTCGACCGGGCTCGGATCTCGCCGGGGGTGACGCCGTCCCAGGGCACCTCGTTGTCGTCGTCGTCGAAGATGCGCAGATCGACGCCGAGGATCGGCATGCCGGTCGTGCTCCGGCGTCGTGCTGAGCGCGGCTCGCCTGGCTTGTCGATCGCCTTCGTCATCTGGGGGCTGCTCTCGGTCATGCCGTAGCCGCAGATGCACTCGCAGCCGAACCGTCGCTCGGCCTCGGCGAGCAACGGCGGCGGAGTGGGCGCGCCGCCGACAGACAGCTGCGTGACGCTCGACAGGTCGCGCCGGTCGAACGTCGGGTCGTTCAGCAAGGACGTGAGCATCGCGGGCACCAGGTACAAGCGAGTCACGCGCTCGGCTTCGACGAGGCGAAGCACCTCGGCTGCGTCGAAGCGCGGCAGCATCACGTGGACGCCACCGAGACCGGTCACGTAGTGGGGCGTCCCCCACCCGTTGACGTGGAACAGCGGGATGGTGTGCAGCACGACGTCGTGCCCGCTGATGTTGAGGGTGAGCGCCGAGTGGATCGCGTGGAGATACAGCCCGCGGTGGGTGAGCATCGCTCCCTTGGGTCGACCTGTCGAACCGCTCGTGTAGAAGAGCTCGGCCACCGCGTGCTCGTCGACCTC
>DATKAS010000397.1:0-2253 GCA_035497855.1 Acidimicrobiales bacterium | reverse complement strand
CACAGTCTGAAGCGCGTCGATCGTCTCGTCGTCTTGCTTCTCCGCGAGCTGCCGGACCGCGATGCCGCTGAGGTGGCCGATGATCTCGAAATCATCGAGGATCGACTGTGCGTCGAACGGTTCGACGTACACACCGCGGTGGTACCGGGTCGAGACGATCCCGTCACGCTCGAGGATCAACACCGCCTCGCGCACCGGAATCCGACTGACGTCGAGCTTTCGACCGATCTCGTTCAGATCGATGCGATCTCCGGAGCGGAGGCGACCGGCGAACAGTTCCTCGAGGACGTAGTCGACGACGGCGCTACTGGTCTTCATCTGGACGATCCGCCGGTCCGAGGTTCGCTCGCGGACTGGGGTCACGGGACGCGGTAGCCATCGCGCGTCAGGATGCGCACCGGATCGGTGCCGTCCCAGCTCGCGCAGGTCTCTGCGATCCCGCGCCAGCGGGCGACGAAGTCCGGGTTCGTGGACACGACCTCGGTGTAGAAGCCGAAGTCGGTGCTCGTGTCGACGTACGCGACCTGGAGATCGGTCATCGAGATCTCGGCGACGACCTCGTAGCCGCGCTGTCGGAAGTGCTGCACCTTGGCGCCGACGTCGGACGTGATCGTCGCGAGCTGATGGAACGGCGTCGCCCACTCTCGAAAGACGCTGGGGCGATCACAGTGCTGTTGGATGAGCTCGATCTGGACTGGTCCGGCCTGCGCCAAGCCGACCTGGATCGATGCCGGTGCCACCGACCCTGCGACGATCGCCTGCATCTCGACGACGGGCGTGATGTGGAAGGGGCCGACCCCATGGACCGTCGCCCACCGGGTGGCCGCGGCGACGATGTCGTCGACGACGAAGCCGAGCTGGAAGAAGCGGTAGTCGCCCTCTGGCCAAGCCTGCTCGAACAGAGGATGCTCGGGTCCGTCCTTGCGTGGCGGCTCGCTCACGTGGGTAACCTACCCGAGTTTTGGATCAAAGATCCAAGGAGTGTGTGTGCTGAAGGGCGAGAAGATCCTCATCACCGGCCCGGCGGGACGGATCGCGTTCGGGTTGGCACAGTCGCTGGCTCCCGACAACGAGGTCTGGGGGATCGCCCGGTTCGGCGATCCCGAGACTCGCGAACGCGTCGAGGCGCTCGGGGTGACCACGCGCGTCGCCGATCTCGGGGCGGGTCGGTTCGACGACCTCCCCACCGACTTCACGTACCTGCTGCACCTCGCGGCCGACTTCAGCCCCGACGACTACGAGCAGGCGTTCCGCGTGAACGCGGAAGGCACCGGGCTGTTGCTCGAGCACTGCCGGAGTGCACACGCGGCGTTGGTCATGTCGACGATGACCGTCTACAAACCGCATCCCGATCCATGGCATGCATCCTGCGAGGACGATCCGGTCGGCGATCAGATGCTGCCCGGACAATTGCCCTACTCGGTCTCCAAGATCGGGGAAGAGGCGGTGGCGCGGTACTGCGCGCGGTCGTTCGACCTGCCGATCACCATTGCGCGGATGGGAGCCGCGTACGGCGAACAGGGCGGCCTGCCCATCTGGCACCTGCATGCGATTGCCGCTGGACAACCCGTCCAGACGCGCTGGGATCCGGTCCCGTACAGCCCGATCCACGACGACGACATCGCGAGCCAACTCGAGTCGCTGCTCGGCGCGGCGACCGTGCCGGCGACCATCGTGAACTGGTGTGGTGACGACGCGGTGAGTGTGCAGCAGTGGTCGGCGTACTTCGGTGAGCTGCTCGGCGTCGACGCCGAGGTGGCGGTGGAGCCGGTGCCCGGCGCATCGGTCGGGTCGGTGGGGGATCCGACGAAGCGGATCTCCATCACCGGGCCGTGCCGGGTCGGCTGGAGGGACGGGTTCCGTCGGGTCGCCGAGCACTTCTACCCCGAGCGCGTGGTGGCATCGTGAGCGGTTCCTTCGCGTATCCCTCCGCCGCGCAGCTCCTGGCCGAGGCGAGCGATGCGGCCGGCTGCTCCGACTTCGGCCCCGGCGACTTCCGCGCCGGACTCGACGAGCTGCTCGCGAGCCTCGAACGAGACGGTGATCTCGCGCCCAGTGCGGCGGAGCAGGTGATCGGCGACTTCCGGCGCCGCCTCACGAACCGGCTCGAGGTCGAAGCGTGGTACGAGGCGCATCCCGAGATCGACGCCCTGCCCGTCGACGGGCCCATCGACATCAACGGCTTGCCGCGCACGGGCACCACCGCGCTCGCAAACATGCTCTCGCTCGATCCGCAGTTTCGCTGTCTGCGCG
>DATKAS010000396.1:0-3805 GCA_035497855.1 Acidimicrobiales bacterium | reverse complement strand
GCGAGCTCGGTGAACAAGGCTTCGGCTACGAAGTCGTAGCTGCCTTCTGCCGCCCATGATGATCGGAAGTTGCCGCGGCACATGTGCGTCGTGACCCGCATCGACGGCGGGCGGCCCGCGAGGGCGGCGTTGATCTGCTTGATGTAGCGAAGGTGCTGATGCTCGGCGTCGTCGCCGCGCGCCGTCAGCTTCGCCCGTTCTGCCGGATCGTTCAGGTAGGCGAGGCTCGTGTCGTCGAACTGGAGGTAGGTGCAGCCCAGCTCGGCGAGGCCCGCAACCTGCTTGGCGTAGGCGGCGCTGAGGTCGTCCCAGAACTCGTCCATCGTGGGGTAGACGGAGTGGTCGATCGCTGCTGGGCCGCCGCGGTAGTGCACCATGCTCGGCGACGGCACCGTGAGCTTCGGAGTGAGCTTCGTGGTGTCTTTGAGGAACGTGAAGTCGTCCGCGAAGATCGTCTTCGGGAGACCGAGCTTCCCGATCTTCAACGCAGCGGTCTCGAACGCGATCTCCTCATCCTCGTTGCGCATCTCGATCCGCAACGTCTCGTCGGACTTGGCGACCCCACCGAGCTGGTAGATGAAGTCCATGTGCCATGACCCTCGGCGGAACTCGCCGTCGGTCGCCGCCTGCAGGCCGACATCCTCTTGCATCCTCACGACCTCGCGGATCGCGTCGTCTTCGATCGCTCGGAGCTCGGCGGCAGTGATGCGGCCCGCAGCGGCGTCGTCGCGGGCCTGCAGCACGGACTGCGGGCGCAACAGGCTGCCGACGTGGTCGGCTCGATAGGGCGGGAGCGATGCGGCCATGGGCCGCAACGTTATGCCTCAGCGCGCGGTCGTGGCTTCGGCACGTCTCCACGGATAGGCCATCGCGAGAGCGAGCGCGACGAAGGGGAACGACAGCGAGTCGCCCGAATGCACGCCGTGCGTGCTGGTCAGGACGAGCACGACCGGGCCGATCCGCGTGATGAACACGATGTAGTACGCGATCGAGAGAGCGATCGCAGCGACGGTTCCTCGGATCACGGAAGTGAACCTACGCGCCGAACGCGGGTCCGCGGTCGCGCGTCGACAGACACTTGCATATTTGGCTGAATGAGCAAATGATGTTTCACATGGCTGATTCTCGGCTCGACGACATCACTCACACAGTGATCTGCCAGTATCGACCGCGGGCCGGCCTGGTGGACGACTTCATGGGCTTGGTTCGGGAGCACCGCAGCGTGCTCGTCGAGCTCGAGCTCGTCACATCGGCACCCGAGATCGTCTACATCGGCAACGACCAAGACGGTGCGGGGCCGCTGATCGTCAGCATCTTCCAATGGGCGGAGGCCGAAGGCTCTCGCCGAGCCGCACAGCATCCGAGGGTTGGTGCGATCTGGGAGCGGATGGAGACGCTCGTGGAGGACCGCGCGATGGGGCCGGGCATGGCGTTCCCACACTTCTCGTCGAAGGAGACCCTCTGAGCGCCGCCCGGTCACGTGGCCTCCGTGAGCTCGACGAGCTCGAGGCAGTCTTCGGCGCACTGGCCAACGAGCATCGGCGGCACATCCTCGTCACCCTCCACGCGCGCGGTGGGGCGATGACAGCGGGTGAGCTCGCGGACCGCTTCAGTCACTCCTGGTCGACAACCACCCGGCACTTGCAACGTCTTGTCGCGGCTGAGCTCGTATCGGTCGAGAAGAACGGCCGCGAACGTCTGTACACGCTCCACGCCCGGCACCTGCGAACCGTGACGGCTCGCTTCCTCGACGTCTTCGCGCGCTAGGCAGCTTCGAAGACCACGACCATCTCCCAGGTGTCGGCGTCGGGCGCTCGACACGCGAAGTTGAGCACTCGACAGCTCACGATCCCCCCGTGGAAGGAGAGCGTGAACGGGCCTGCCTCCATCGCCTCGACGAACTCCACGAGGTTCGGCTTCTCGCCGGGGCTGATCCGCAACGCCCCGACGTTCCGGTCACTCATGGCGATGAGCACTCGTTCGGCCTCGACCATCAAGTGCTCGTTGTCCGCAAAGGTGAGCTCCGCCGCCCCGCTGTAGGTCACGTCCTGACGGTGTTCAGGTCTGCCTTCCCGAGCATCGGCCGCTCCTCTCACTGCGCATGGCCTTCCTCGATTCGCACGGTATCGACGCTGACGTAGGGTCAGTCCATGGGTGACATGTCGTATCGCCAGCTCGGCTCGTCGGGGCTGAACGTCTCGGTCGTCGGCGTCGGATGCAACAACTTCGGCTTCCGCATCGACGAGGAGGCGACGAACGCGGTGGTCGCCGCCGCGCTCGACGCCGGGCTCAACCTGTTCGACACGGCCGCGTCGTACGGGGCGAGCGAGGAGCGGCTCGGGAAGGCACTCGGCGCGCGCCGTGGCGAGGTGGTGATCGCGACCAAGTGGCCGTCACCGTTCGAGGCGACGAGGCACCTGCCGGGGTCGCGGCACCACATCGTCGAGGCGTGCGAAGGCAGCTTGCGGCGTCTCGGCACCGACTACATCGACCTGTACCAGATGCATCGGCCCGATCCATTGACGCCGATCGACGAGACCTTGCACGCGCTCGACGACCTCGTGCGCGCTGGCAAGGTCCGGTACATCGGGAGCTCGAACTTCGCGGGCTGGCAGATCGCCGATGCGGACTGGACCGCGAGGACCAATGGCTGGGCACGGATGGTCTCCGCGCAGAACAGCTACTCGCTCGTCGACCGGCGCGTCGAGAACGACGTGATCCCGGCGTGCCGTCGCTTCGGCGTCGGGATGCTTCCCTACTTCCCGCTCGCCAGTGGCCTGCTCACCGGGAAGTACAAGCGAGGGGAGGAGGGCCCCGAGGGCACACGGCTCGGGAAGGGCAGCCCCATGGCCGCGCGGTCGGGCCAGTTCCTCAACGATCGCAACTTCGACAAGGTCGAAGCGCTCGAGAAGGTCGCTGCCGAGTCGGGCGTCTCCCTGTTGCACCTCGCGATCGGCGGCCTGGCCGCGCAACCTGCAGTCGCATCGGTCATCGCTGGTGCGACCTCGCCCGCGCAGATCACGGCGAACGTCGAGGCCGGCACGTGGACGCCGGCCCCTGACGTGCTCGCTGCAATCGACGAAGCGACGAAGTGAGCACCTCGCTCACGTTCGATCAGCACATGGCGGTGCTCGTAGGGTCCGGACGCGCGTTGAGCGACTCGGCGCGCGTCGCAGGTCTCGATGCCGCGGTGCCGACATGCCCGGACTGGACGGTTGCTCAGCTCGTGGCACATCAGGCGATGGTGCATCGGTGGGCGACGGAGCACATCAGCCTGGGCAACCCCGACGAAGCACTCACCGACGAGCAGATCCTCGACACCGCTCCCGACCTTCTCGCCTTCTACGACGAGGGCCTCGACGCGTTGGTCGTGGCACTCGAAGCAGCCCCGCCTGATCTCGACGTGTTCACCTTTCTCAAAGACGCGCCGGCGCCCCGGCAGTTCTGGGCCCGCCGTCAGGCCCACGAGACCACGATGCACGCTGTTGACGTGCAGGCTGCACTCCTCGGCCGCGTGCCGTCGACGATCGAAGCGGGCATCGATCGCTCGCTTGCAGTCGACGGCCTCGACGAGCTGCTGCGCGGCTTCTTCACGCGCGGCAAGTCGAAGCTCTTCGACGGATCTCCCTTCGTCATGGTCGTCGCGCCGAGCGACGCGGATCGCCGGTGGCTGGTCCGGGTCGACGAACGGCTCACGGTCGATCCCGGTGATGCGGATGATCCGGATGCAGACGCCCGGCTCACAGGCACTGCGGCCGCGCTGTACCTCGCGCTGTGGAACCGCGGCGACGACATCGAAGTGCAG
>DATKAS010000395.1:0-3978 GCA_035497855.1 Acidimicrobiales bacterium | reverse complement strand
GCGCAGCAGGTCATCAAGATCGTCAACGAGGAGCTCGTCACCGCCCTCGGCGGCGAGACCCTTCGCATCACCTACGAGTCGAAGCCGCCCACGATCGTCCTCATGGCGGGCCTCCAGGGCTCGGGCAAGACCACTGCGTCAGCCAAGCTCGCGCGCTGGTTCAAGGCGCAAGGTCGCAACCCGATCCTCGTCGGCGCCGACCTCCAGCGTCCAGCCGCTGTCGATCAGCTGCGCACGCTCGGCCGTCAGATCGAGGTGCCGGTGTTCTCCGAGCCGACCGATCCGGTCGCGGTCGCGGCAGGCGGCGTCGCGGAGGCGCGTCGTGTCGGCCGTGACGTCGTGATCGTCGACACCGCAGGTCGGCTCGCGATCGACGCCGAGATGATGGAGCAGGTTCGGCAGGTCTCGGCGACCGTGCGGCCGAGCTACACCTTCCTCGTCGTCGACGCGATGACCGGCCAGGACGCAGTCACCGTCGCCGAGGCGTTCAACGAAGCGCTCGCGATCGACGGTGTGATCTTGTCGAAGCTCGACGGCGACGCTCGAGGCGGCGCCGCGTTGTCGGTGAAGGAGGTGATCGGCAAGCCGATCGCCTTCGCCTCGACCGGCGAGAAGGTCGCCGACTTCGAGCAGTTCCATCCGGATCGCATGGCCAGCCGCATCCTCGGCATGGGCGACGTCCTCAGCCTCATCGAGAAGGCCGAGGAGGTCTACGAGAAGGACGAGGCAGAAAAGGCGGCCGCGAAGCTGCTCGAAGGCGATTTCACGCTCGACGACTTCCTCGACCAGATGCAGCAGCTGAAGAAGATGGGGCCACTGTCGAGCGTGATCGGTATGATCCCCGGGCTCCCGAAGGAAGCCAAGAACGCCGAGATCCACGATGACCAGCTGAAGCGGGTCGAGGCGATCATCCGATCGATGACGCTCGAAGAGCGCCGCAAGCCAGAGCTCGTCAACGGGTCTCGACGCCTGCGCATCGCCAACGGGAGTGGCACCACGACTGCTGAGGTCAACGCACTCCTCAAGCAGTTCAAGGACGTCCAGAAGATGATGAAGCGCATGGGCGGCTTCGGTTCGAAGAAGGGCAAGCGCCGCCTTCCGACGATGCCGAACGTGCCCTCGCTCAACTAACACCAGCAAAGGACAGACAAGTGGCAGTGAAGCTCCGCCTCATGCGGATGGGAAAGAAGAAGCAGCCGACATATCGCGTCGTTGCCGCCGATGGGCGGGCGCCGCGCGACGGGCGATTCATCGAGATCGTCGGCACGTACGAGCCCCGCGCCGAGCCTTCGGTCGTGAAGATCGACAACGCGAAGGCGGTGTCGTGGCTCCAGAAGGGCGCTCAGCCGACGGAGCGAGTCGAGAAGCTGCTGAAGATCTCAGGCGCGTGGGACGAGTTCCAGGCCGCCAAGTCCGCCAGATGACCGAGGCCGACAACACCGTTGACGATCTCGACGGCGACGACTTCGACGACGAGTACGACGACGACGACTTCGAGGAAGGCGACGAAGCCGACGACGCTGACGACGTGAACCGCATCCCCGCGGCCACGGCGCGCGCCGTGCTCGACTACCTCGTCCGCGCCCTCGTCGACGATCCCGACTCGGTCGAGGTCGACGCGGTCGAGGGCCGACGCGGGGTGAGCTTGCGTGTGAGCGTCGCTCCCGGCGACATGGGCCGAGTCATCGGGAAGCGTGGCCGTACGGCGAACGCCGTCCGTGCCGTCACGCGGGCGGCCGCGGTGCGCGACGGGGTCGAGGTAGACGTCGACTTCGTCGACTGAGGGCACGATCGTGCTCGAGGTGGGCTCCATCGGTCGGGCGCACGGACTGCGCGGCGACGTCGTGGTGCATCTCGTGACGAACCGGTTGGAGCGCGTCGAGCCCGGCGCGATCCTCGAGTCGACGAAGGGCACTCTCTGCGTCGAGACCTCGCGGCCGCATCAAGGCTCCTTCATCGTGCACTTCGCGGGCGTCGACACCCGTGAGGCCGCAGAGGCGTTGAACGGCGTAGTGCTGCAAGCCGAGCCGATCGACGATCCGAACGAGCTGTGGGTCCACGAGCTCGTGGGGTCGTTCGCGTTCGACACCGCGGGCAACCCGCTCGGGATCATCACCGCATTGGTGGCGAACCCTGCGAGCGACCTGCTCGAGATCGATCGTGGCGTCCTCATCCCCGCGACATTCGTCGTGTCGTGTGAGGACGGAAGGGTTGTCGTCGATCCGCCCGTGGGCCTCTTCGAGTGACATGCGGATCGAGGTCTTCACGATCTTCCCTTCGCTGGTCGACGACTTCCTCGGGCACAGCCTGATCGCGAAGGCGAGAGCCGAGGGCTTGCTCGACCTGCGCGTGCACGACCTGCGCTCCGCCGCCACCGATCCGCACCGGTCGGTCGACGACGCGCCGTTCGGCGGCGGTCCGGGGATGGTGCTGATGCCCGAGCCCCTGTTCGGCGCAGTCGAAGCCGTCGATCCGATCCGGCCCTTGTACCTGTTGGGCCCCGGCGGCGCGCAGCTCGACCAGGAACGGGCGAGGGCGCTCGCCTCGTCGCCCGGCTTCTCGCTGCTGTGTGGCCGGTACGAGGGTGTCGACGAGCGGGTGCGGACGCACTTGGTCGACGGCGAGCTGTCGATCGGGGACTTCGTGCTCGCTGGGGGAGAGGTCGCGGCGCTCGTCGTGATCGAGGCCGTGGCCCGGCTGGTGCCAGGCGTGCTGGGGAACGACGAGTCGGCCACCGACGAATCGTTCAGCGACGGCCTGCTCGAGCACCCGCAGTACACGAGGCCTGCCGACTTCCGGGGATGGACGGTGCCGGAGGTGCTGCGATCGGGCGACCACGGCAAGATCGCTCGCTGGCGGCGAGCACAGGCCCTCGTCCGGACGATCGCCGAGCGTCCCGACCTCATCGCGTCCCGGGGCGGGCTGTCCGAGGCCGACCAGCGCGCCTTGGAGGAATTCGGGTTCCCCCGCTATCGTGGCGAGTCCCCTCCCGGCGAACGCCAGCAGGAGTCGAGCGCGCCATGAAGTCCACCGACCTGATCGATCAGCAGTCCCTCCGCACCGATGTGCCCGACTTCGCACCGGGCGACCAGCTCAAGGTCCACGTGCGGGTGGTCGAGGGCAACCGCGAGCGCATCCAGGTGTTCCAGGGTCACGTCACTCGGCGCCAGGGCTCGGGTCTGCAGGAGACGTTCACGGTGCGCAAGGTGAGCTTCGGGGTGGGCGTCGAGCGTACGTTCCCCGTGCACACGCCGATCATCGCCAAGATCGAGGTCGTCACGCGCGGCGATGTCCGCCGGGCGAAGCTGTACTACCTCCGCGACCGGGTCGGCAAGGCCGCCAAGGTCAAGGAGAAGCGGGTCTGAGCCCGGAAGATCTCGAGGCCTACGAGGCCGAGCGCGAGCTCGCCCTCGCCCAGGAGTACCGCGACGTCAGTGCGATGTTCGCGTATGCGATCGAGACCGAGCGCCGCTTCTACCTCGCGAATGGCGTCGAGGTGCGCGTGCAAGGAGACGCGGCACGCCCCCTCATCGAGGTCGAGCTGACCGACGCGTGGGTCTGGGACATGTATCGCCAGACACGCTTCGTGCCTTCGGTTCGCGTCCTGACGTTCAAGGACGTGAATGTCGAAGAGCTCCCGAAGTCCGAAGTCTGATCCCCGGCGCGCGCTCGGCGCGCACGGCGAGGCACTCGCCGCCGTTTGGTACGAGGAGCGCGGCTTCGCTGTCGTCGACCGCAACTGGCGCCGACGTGAGGGCGAGATCGACCTCGTCCTCCAGCGCGATCGGCTCGTCGTGATCTGTGAGGTGAAGGCACGCTCCTCGACTCGGTTCGGGATGCCGTTCGAGGCCGTCACGCGAGCGAAGCAGCTGCGGCTCCGGCGGCTCGGCGCGATGTGGCTCGTCGAGCGTGGGTTGCGTGGGGTGGACCTGCGGTTCGACGTCGCGTCGGTCAGCGGCATCACAGTCGACGTGATCG
>DATKAS010000394.1:0-4759 GCA_035497855.1 Acidimicrobiales bacterium | reverse complement strand
GGCGTGCTCTCGAGGGACATCGTCGTGGCGTCGCCCCGGAAGTGCGGCTGCGTAGAGGAAGTCGAGCTTCAGGTACCGGTAGCCGTCCTGCACTGCCCGGCCGATCATCTCAACGATGACCTCCCGCGCGATGGGGTGCGTGACATCGATCGCGTAGCACGCGCCACCCCAGTTGCGGCCGGCGAAGAGCGGTGCGCCCCCCTCGTCACGGGCGAACACCTCGGGATGCTGGTGAAACAGGCTCGAATCGTCCCGAGCGAGGAAGGGAGCGAGCCACAGCCCCGGCTCGAGCCCGACATCGCGCACTCGGCTCGCGAGCGACTGCATGCCGGACCCGAAGCGATCGTTCGCGCGCCAGTCGCCGATCTCCCGCTGCCATCCGTCGTCGATCTGGAAGATGTCGAACGGGAACCCGCTGACGTCGTCGAGCACCTCGATCAGGCGCTGCTCGTCGATGTTGCCGTAGAACGAGTACCAGGAGCACCAGACCTTCGGCCGGCGGGGAGGCCGGCGACCGAATCGTTCGCCGAGCCGCGCTGCATAAGAGGCGAACGCCGCGTCTTCCTCTCCTCGAACGACGAGCCACTCGCCGTCGGGGTCGTCGTGCCGACCGACGATCGTGGCGCCGTCGAGCTCGACTCGACCACCCAGACCGAGCGCGCCGACGAGCAGCACCCCTCCGCCGCTCAGCTCGACAGCACCGACCGCGCTCCCCCCGTGGACGGCCCGTGTCGCGAACGCCGGGTCGTCGACCATCGGCCATCGCTCTGCGACAGGGTTCAGCAAGCGTGGCCGACGCCGATCGACCCAGCGCGTGTCGCTCCACGACTGCCAGCCGTGCTGGAACCACGCGCCCGCGTCGCTCGGGACGTCAACGCTGATGCTGGTCCCACGCACCACGTCTTCGTGCACGACCCTCCTCTGTCTGCCATGTCTGCTCTGTCCATGTCTGCTCGGCGCCCGGAGTGGGTAGTCGTGCGCCAGCAAGTCCCCACCTACGGCGCGGCCCGCTCGACCCCATGCCCTTCGTCACCCCGACGAGCGGGCTGCGCCACTGGCGGGTCGGTGGGCTCAGGCGAAGCGAGCGGCTTGCGTCCCGGGTGGGTTGTGCACGCCCGGCACGGCGTCGGGGTTGTCGACGAGCACCTCACCTTCGAGCCCGTCCGGATCGCGGAAGAAGAGCGAGAGATCCTCTCCGAAGTCCGTGACGAACGCATCGGCTGCGCCGCGTTCCATGAGCCGGCGACGGATCTCCTCGAACGACGCGAGGTCCTTCGCTCGCAGCCCGAGGTGGTCGATGCGGCCGCGGCCGAACATCGGGGTCTGACGGGTGGCCTCCGAGTTGCCGGCGATGTCGAAGACGTTCAGCATCGTGCCGTTGCCGATGTCGACGACCGACATGCGCACGCCGGGACCCTCTGCCGCGTCGGTGTTGTCGTGCACCACCTCGGCGTCGAAGACGTCCCTGTAGAAGGCGTGCAGTCGATCGGTGTCGTTGGTGAGCGTCGCCACATGGTTGATGCCGTTCAGCAGCATGGGTCGAGCGTAACGATCACGGATGTGCGCGTCTGAACGCGCCGATGCTCGGGGTACTGCTGCTGCATGTTGCTCTTCATCATCGCTGCGGTCATCGCCATCGTCGGGATCGTGCAGCTGCTCCAAGGCCAGATCCTGTTCGGCTTGATCCTGCTCGTCGTCGCCTGCCTCGTCGGTCCTGGCGGGTACAGCATCTTCCGGTCTCGCCACCGCACGATCTGAACGACAGGATCTGAACGATCTGACCGACGTGCCGTAGCCTCGCCACGCGCCGCGGGCGCAAGGGAGGCTGAGGGGTGACGAAGCCGGCGATCCTGACGGTCGACGACGATCCGGCAGTCCTTCGCGCGATCGCGCGTGACCTGAACAGCCACTACGCCGAGGAGTACCAGATCGTGTCCGCGCCGTCCGGCGCGGTGGCGCTCCAAGTGCTCGAATCGTTGGCTGCGCAAGACCGGCAGGTCGCGCTCATCGCCTCCGACCAGAAGATGCCAGAGATGACCGGCGTCGAGCTCCTGAGCCGCGTGAGGGAGCACGCGCCCGACGCGAAGCTGGTGCTCCTGACCGCATACGCGGACACAGAGGTCGCGATCCGGGCGATCAACGACATCGGCCTCGATCACTACCTCCTCAAGCCGTGGGATCCGCCCGAAGACAAGCTCTTCCCGATCTTCGACGACCTCCTCGTCGACTGGCGCAACGCGCATCCCGAAGAGCGCGGCGTGCGGGTCGTCGGGCACCGGTGGTCGGCCCAGAGCCACGAGATCAAGACCTTCCTCGGGCGCAACTACATCCCGTACCGATGGCTCGACCTCGAGCGCGACGAGGAAGCCCAGCGACTGCACGGAGGCGGTGTCGTCGACCCCGCCGCGCTGCCGCTCGTCCTCATCCCCGATCGGGAGCCGCTGCGCGCGCCGTCCCCGCTCGACCTCGCGAGAGCGCTCGACCTGCGCACGACCGCGGAGAAGCCGTTGTACGACCTGTGCATCGTCGGCGGCGGGCCCGCCGGCCTCGCGGCAGCGGTGTACGGGGCGTCGGAAGGGCTCGCGACCGTCGTCGTCGAGGCCCACGCGCCAGGAGGGCAGGCCGGGCAGAGCGCGCGCATCGAGAACTACCTCGGCTTTCCGACCGGCCTCTCGGGCGCAGACCTCACGCAGCGCGCCGTGAGCCAGGCGGCGCGGCTCAACGCCGAGATGGTGCTCGCCCGCCAGGTCACCGCGATGGAGGTGCGAGGGCCGGTCCGTGCGGTGAAGTTCGCGGATGGCACTGAGATCGAGGCGTGGACGGTGCTCATCGCGACCGGTGTGTCGTACCGCATGCTCGATGCGCCGGGACTCGCACAGCTCACGGGGCGCGGCGTCTTCTACGGGGCGAGCGCCACCGACGCGCGCGCGTGCGTGGGCGAAGACGTCATCGTGGTGGGTGCCGCGAACTCGGCGGGCCAGGCGGTGCTCAACCTCGCGCAGTATGCGCGGCGGGTGGTGCTCGCAGTGCGGGGCAAGACGCTGGAGGAGAAGATGTCGCAGTACCTCGTCGAACGGATCTACGCGGCACCGAACGTCGAAGTGCGACTGCAGACCGAGGTGTCCGAGGGGCGCGGCGCAGATCATCTCGAAACCGTGAAGCTCCACGACCACAGCACGGGCGCGACGGATGAGATCGAGACGAACTGGCTCTTCGCCTTCATCGGCGCGATACCCCGCACGGACTGGCTCCCGGACGAGGTCGCCCGCGATCAGCTGGGGTTCGTGCTCACTGGTTCCGACATCGCGTTCGGCAAGGGCTCGTGGGGGTGGACCCTCCCCCGCGCGCCATTCGCCCTCGAGGCCAGCGTGCCGGGCGTGTTCGCGGCCGGCGACGTGCGCCGCGACTCGATGAAGCGAGTCGCGTCTGCGGTCGGCGAAGGTGCGATGTCGGTCCACTTCGTGCACCGCTACCTGGCGACGATCTGACGGACGGGATCTGATGGACGCGAGCGAGCTCCGGCCGCTGTTCCTGTTCGAGGGGATCTCTGACGCGCAGCTGGGTGAGATGGCCGCGGCCGGCGACGTGGTGACCTTCGAAGAAGGGCAAGAGATGTTCAGGGAAGGAGATCCCGCCGAGTTCTGGTGGGTCCTCCTCGAAGGCCAGGTGAACGTCGTGCGGCGCGCGGGGCGCGAGGCGACCGTCGTCATGATGACCATGGAGCGTCCGGGCCAGTGGGCAGGTGGGTTCCAGGCGTGGGACGAGTCGAGCCAGTACCTCGCGACTGGTCGTGCGGTCACGTCCGGCCGCATGTTCCGCCTTCCCTCGTGGGAGTTCGGGCGCCTCGCGCGCGACTGGTTCCCGTTCGGCGTCCATCTGATCCAGGGCTTCTTCCAGACCGTCAGGCGCATGGACGCCATGTCACGAGACCGCGAGCGCCTCATCGGTCTCGGGCAGATCGCCGCCGGCCTCGGCCACGAGCTCAACAACCCCGCGTCGGCCTCGGCGCGGGCAGTCGACTCGTTGCACGACTCGTTCGACACCTTGCTCGCATCGCTCGTCGGCCTTGCGGAGGCGTCGCTCACTGCCGAGCGCTTCGTGGCCATCGACGCATTGCGGCGCCAGATCGATCCGTCCGCGGCGAGCAGCGATCCGCTCGCCGTCGCAGACCGAGAGAATGCGCTGTCGACGTGGCTCGACCGACACGGGGTGAAGGATGGATGGCGCATCACGCCCGGTCTCGCGGCAGCGGGAGTCGATGTCGTATGGTGCGAACGAGCTGCAGAGATCCTCGTCGGCGACACTCTCGGCTCAGGGCTCATGTGGGTCGAGAGCACGCTGTCGACCCAGGCCCTGCTCACCGAGATCAAGGAGTCGACGGCCCGCATCTCCGCGCTCATCGACGACGTGCGGTCGTACACGCAGCTCGACCGCGCGCCGATGCAGGCGATCGACGTCACCGACGGCATCGAGAGCACGCTGAGGATGCTGCGAGCCAAGCTCGGGGACGGCGTCGAGGTCGTGCGTGACTTCGCCGAGGACATGCCGAAGATCGACGCGTTCCCCGCCGAGCTGAATCAGGTCTGGACGAACTTGATCGACAACGCGATCGACGCAATGGACCGTCGGGGCACCTTGCGCATCACGACGCGCGCCTATCCCGACGAGGTGCTCGTCGAGGTCGCCGACACGGGGCCGGGGATGCCGCTCGAGACCCAAGCGCGCGCATTCGATCCCTTCTACACGACGAAGGACGTCG
>DATKAS010000393.1:0-3747 GCA_035497855.1 Acidimicrobiales bacterium | reverse complement strand
CGCTGAAGTGGCGCACCCTGTTGCGATGCGTGTGCCCGGCGAAGTAGCCGAGGATCACCGGATGCCGTGCGACCGCCCCCACGAGCGCCTCTGAGTCGTCGGGGTTGATGCCGAAGTAGTCGGGGCTTCGCTTCTGGGAATCGGGGCTCCACGGGTGGTGATGGCCCATCAGCATCACGGGACGGTCGCTCGTCGCCGCGAGGTCGTCGATCCACTCGATCTGCTCGGGCGTGACGCGGCCCGTCGTGCCGAACGGGATGACCGTGTCGAGCAACAGCACTCGCACGCCAGGCATCACGATCTCGGTGTCGCCGCTCTCGTAGGTCTGCCCGCGATAGCCGTCGTGGTTGCCGCGCACGGTGTGCAGTCGATCACCGAACGCCCCCTCGTAGTGCTCCAGGAAAGCCGCGTACTCGTCGTCCTTGCCGTCCGCGGTGAGGTCGCCCTTCACGATCACCGCCACGGGGTCGATCCTCGCGATCTCACCGATCGCGCCCTCGTTCATCATCTCGGGATAGGGCGGATCCCCCGGCTCGGCAGTGAACACGGGGCCGGACTCGAGTCCGTCGAGCACACCGCACTCGGTCTCGCCGAAGTGCACGTCGTTCACCGTCGCGAACTTGCACAGGAGATCGCCGCCCGGTCGCACAAGGGTGCGGACCTCGACGCCCATCAGGGTGTGGTCGCTGTCGGCGGCGAGGTCGTCGTAGCGGTGCACGGCGTCTCCGTCGTGCAGCACGACCTCGTCGTCGGCGACGGTGGTGACCTCGATTGCCATGGTCGCTACCAGGGTCGTGCGCGCCGGACGGCGACCGGGCGGGCCCACCACCGACCCGAGAATCGCCACGCCGGGGTGTGCTGGGCTGCGTCTTCGGGCGGTGGCGCCGGCCGTGGCCAGGCCATCGTGACCGCGGCGACGATCGCAGCCATCTCGTCTTCGGTCGGCGGGGGCGTGACCTCGCCGACTCGCACCGCGGTCCGCTCGGTCACAGCGGCATGTTCCCGTGCTTGCGCCTCGGGAGCTCCTCTCGCTTCGACCGGAGCATGCGCAACCCTGCGATGAGCTTCACCCGCGTCTCGGCAGGATCGATGACGTCGTCGACGTAGCCGCGCTCTGCCGCGCTGTACGGGTTCGCGTACTTCTCGGTGTACTCGGCGACGAGCTCGGCGCGACGGCCGACAGGGTCCGCGGCCTGCTGCAGCTCGCGCCGGTACAAGATCTCGACAGCGCCCTGTGGTCCCATGACCGCGAGCTCTGCACTCGGCCACGCGTAAGCGAGGTCCGCGCCGATCGACTTGGAGTTCATGACGACGTACGCGCCGCCGTAGGCCTTGCGCGTGATCACCTGGATGCGCGGCACCGTCGCCTCGCAGTACGCGTAGAGGAGCTTGGCGCCGTGACGGATGATGCCGCCGTACTCCTGGTCGACGCCGGGCAGGAAGCCCGGCACGTCGACGAACGTGACGATCGGGATGTTGAACGCGTCGCAGGTGCGCACGAAGCGCGCGGCCTTCTCGGACGAGTCGATGTCGAGCACACCGGCGAGGACCATGGGCTGGTTGCCGACGATCCCGACGGGATGGCCGTCGAAACGGGCGAAGCCGCAGACGATCGACCCTGCCCAATGGGGGAAATACTCGAAGAATTCACCGTCGTCGACGACGGTCGTGATGACCTTCTTCATGTCGTACGGCTTGTTGGGGCTGTCGGGCATGAGGTCGACGAGGCCGGGGCAAAGCCGCTCGGGATCGTCGGCCGGCTCGAACGCGGGCGGGTCCTCCAAGTTGTTCGACGGCAGGAACGACAACAGATAGCGCACGTCCTCGAGGCAGGCCTTCTCGTCGGGCGAGACGAACGTCGCGACGCCCGACTTCGTTGCGTGGCTCATCGCACCGCCGAGCTCTTCGAGGGTGACGTCCTCGCCGGTGACCGTGCGCACGACATCGGGCCCCGTGATGAACATGTGCGAGCTCTCGCGGACCATGAAGATGAAGTCGGTCATCGCTGGGCTGTAGACGGCACCGCCCGCGCACGGGCCCAGCACGACCGAGATCTGCGGCACGACGCCCGAGGCGAGCACGTTGCGGTAGAAGATCCCGCCGTACGACGCGAGCGACACGACGCCCTCTTGGATGCGAGCACCCGCGCCGTCGTTCAGCCCGACCACCGGCGCACCGACCTTGAGCGCGACATCCATGACCTTGTGGATCTTCTCGGCGAACACCTCACCGAGGGCCCCGCCGAACACCGTGAAGTCCTGGCTGAAGACGAAGACCTTGCGACCGTTGATCGTGCCCCAGCCGGTGATCACGCCGTCGGTGTACGGATGCTCCTCGAGCCCTGAGGCTTGGGCGCGGTGGCGGGCGAGCAAGTCGAGCTCGTTGAACGAGCCCGGATCGAGCAGGAAGTCGACGCGCTCGCGGGCCAGCATCTTCCCTTTGGCGTGCTGCCGCTCGATCGCTCGGGCTGAACCCGCTTGGTAGGCCTCGGCCTTGCGTCGCTCGAGGTCCTCGATCCGCTCTTTGAGCGGGTGATCGGTCATGCGCCGCAGGATACCGGGCAGCATGTCGCGGTGATCCAGGTGGTCGAGGGCCGCATCGACGTCGAACCCGGACTCTCGCTCGTCGCGGCGCTGCTCGACGAGCTGCGGTCGCTGTACGGGGAGGAAGACGAGGACGCGCCCGCGCCCGACGACCTCGCGCCGCCGAACGGTCGCTTCTACATCGCGATGCGGGACAGGGAGCCGGTCGGGTGCGGCGGCGTGAAGCATTTCGCCGACGGCATCGGTGAGGTGAAGCGCATGTACGTCGTGCCCGCGGCTCGCCGCACGGGCGTCGCTCGCATGGTGCTGACCGAACTCGAGGCCGAGGCCAGGCGGCGCGGGTATCGCGAGCTGCGGCTCGAGACCGGCGTGAAGCAGCCCGAGGCGATCGGGCTCTACCAGTCCGCCGGCTTCGAGCTCATCCCGTGCTGGGGCATCTACGAGCAGGCCCCGCTGAGCCGATGTCTCGCCAAGCAGCTGTGAGCCGGGCAGCGATCAGCTGACCGGTGAACTGACCGGGTTTTCCCGCCAATTCCGGCGGGTTATCCGCGCGAGAACGCCAGGGGGTTCAGGCGATCTCCCATTCGATCTCGACGGCGACGGTGAGCTTCTGGCTGCCGGGCTCGATCGGGACGGCGTCTGCGGACATCGCCATCGCGCGCATCATCGGGCGGATCGGCGGCGGTCCTGCCGAGCCTTCGGAGATGCGGCGGATCGCGCCGAGGGTGACGCCGGCTGCGTCAGCGAGCTGCTGGGCCTGTGACGTCGCCTTCTCGACCGCGCTCCGTCGCGCTTCCGCGAGGGCAGCGGAGGGGTCGTCGATGCCGAACGTGAGCGCGCCCATCCGGATGTCGTCGCCGACGACACCCGCCGCGGCGTCGATGACCGCGCCGGCGCGGGCCAGGTCGCGCAGCACGACGACGAGATCGTTCGACGCCTCGTAGCCCACGAGATCGTGGGTCTTGTCGTCGTGATGCGGGTAGATCGAGATCGCCCGCGTCGCGATGTCGGACTTCGGCACGTCTTGCTGTGCGAGCAGCTCGATGAGCTCGGCGGCGCGTTCGTTCGCCCGCGACAGTGCCTGTCGTGCGGTCGGCGCGCGGCATGCGACCCCGAGGTCTATCGACAAGCGATCGGGTGGTGCGCTCACCTCGCCGGTGCCGACCACGCGGATCGTCGCTGGTCTCGGTGGGGGAGGCGGAGG